>JAEYPG010000614.1 GCA_023410975.1 Pseudomonadota bacterium | reverse complement strand
GCGCCAGCCGTAGAGCAGGCCGCCGCCCAGCGCGGCAATCGCCAGCACCGAGGTCAGCGCGTCGGCGACCACGTGCAGGTAGGCGGCGTTGAAGTTGTGGTCGTGATGACCGTGGCCATGACCGTGCCCGTGTCCATGCGCGTGGGCGTGGCCGTGGTGGTGCCCGTGCGCATGGCCATGGCCGTGGTGCGCGTGGTCATCGTCGTCGTGGTCCTCGCCGTGGCCGTGGTGATCGTGCGCCGCGCCGCCCGTGGCGCCGCGGTGCAGCAGCCAGGCGCTGCCCAGGTTCACGATCAGGCCGATCACCGCCACCACCATTGCCTCGCCGTAGGCAATGGGGTGCGGATCGAACAGCACGCGCACGGCGTCGATCACCAGCCAGGCCGAGACGGCCAGCAGCATCAGGCCGCTGGTGTAGGCGGCCAGCACTTCGATCTTCCAGCCGCCGAAGGCGTAGCGCTCGTTGCGGTGCGCGCGCTGCGCCAGCCGCGCCGCCAGCAGCGCGCCGCCCAGCGCCAGCGCGTGCGTGCCCATGTGCGCGCCATCGGCCAGCAGCGCGAGCGATCCGCTCCAGGCGCCGGCCAGCAGCTCCACCACCATGGTGATGAGGGTCAGGAGCGTGACGGCGCGCAGCGCGCGCGAGCGGCCCTCGGCGCCGGCGTCCTGCCAGTCGTGGCTGTGGTGGAAGGGGGTGAGGTCGTGGACGTGCTGCTGGGCCATGCCGCCATCGTAGGCGGCCGATACGACCCCGCCGGCAGGGGCGGCTTGCGCATCACGCGAGCCGTCCCAGGGCGCGAAGGATCAGATCAGGCGTTGTGCGTGGCCCAGACGCGGCTGGCGCCATCACGCTGCACCAGCAGCACGTCGAAGCGGTCGCGCCGGCCGCCATAAGCCGGGCCGTCCATGCCGGGCGAGCCCACCACCATGCCCGGCACCGCCAGGCCCACCGCGGCCGGGCGTTCGCGCAGCAGGCGCCGCACGTCGGCGGCGGGCACGTGGCCCTCCAGCACGTAGCCCTCCACCAGCGCGGTGTGGCAAGAGCCGTACTGCGCCGCCAGGCCCAGCTTGCCGCGCTGCACGCCGGGGTCCTCCATCTCGAAGACCTGCAGCTTGAAGCCGGCGGATTCCATGTGCGCCACCCAGTCCTTGCAACAGCCGCAGGTGGGCGACTTCCACATCTGCACCCGGGGGGCACTGGCAGCCGGGACGGCGGCGCGCACCCTGGGCGCGGCACAGGCCGCCAGGACGAACAGGCCCGTGGCCTGCAGCAGGCGGCGGCGGTCGGGGAGGGGGAGTTGGGTGGACTTCATGCGGGGCAGTGTGGGCGCCGCCGGGGCGGCGGTGCTTGACGAACGTCAAGCGTCTCGGGTGCCGGGCGCGGAGCTTGCCGCAGTGCAGCAGGCACGTTGCGCGTCCAAGCCAAGACCCCGCACGGAGGCTCGAAGTTCCCCACCTACAATGCGCGCCGCTTGACGCCGCCCCGGCGCCTTCCTCCGGACTTTCCGGCCTTCCGGACCCTCCAGCACCGTACTCCCATGAGCACTCCCGACCCGAGCACCCCCGACCTGTCGCATGTGGCCCCGCGCGAGAAGGCCGAAATCCTGGCCCAGGCGCTGCCCTACATCCGCCAGTTCCACGGCAAGACCATCGTCATCAAGTACGGCGGCAACGCCATGACCGACCCGGCGCTGCAGCAGGACTTCGCCGAGGACGTGGTGCTGCTGAAGCTGGTCGGCCTGAATCCCGTGGTGGTGCACGGCGGCGGCCCGCAGATCGACGAGGCCCTGACGCGCGTGGGCAAGAAGGGCCAGTTCATCCAGGGCATGCGCGTGACCGACGAGGAGACGATGGAAGTCGTCGAGTGGGTGCTCGCCGGCCAGGTGCAGCAGGACATCGTGGGCCTGATCAATGCCGCCGGCGGCAAGGCCGTGGGCCTCACGGGCCGCGACGGCGGGATGATCCGCGCGCGCAAGCTCAAGATGGTGGACCTCAACGACCCGGAAAAGCTCCACGACGTGGGCCAGGTCGGCGAGATCGAGAGCATTGACCCCAGCGTGGTCAAGGCGCTGCAGGACGACCAGTTCATCCCCGTCATCAGCCCCATCGGCTTCGGCAAGGACAACGAGTCCTACAACATCAACGCCGACCTGGTGGCCGGCAAGCTCGCCGAGGTGCTGCGCGCCGAGAAGCTGGTGCTGCTCACCAACATCAAGGGCGTGCTGGACAAGGAAGGCAAGCTGCTGACCGACCTCACGGCCAAGCGCATCGACGAGCTCTTCGCCGACGGCACCATCTCCGGCGGCATGCTGCCCAAGATCGCCTCGGCGCTGGACGCGGCCAAGAACGGCGTCAACGCCGTGCACATCATCGACGGCCGCGTGCCGCACGCCATGCTGCTGGAGATCCTGACCGACCAGGCCTACGGCACCATGATCCGCTCGCACTGATGGCGCAGACGTCGAGCGGCCCGGCCCGGCGTCCTGCGGTGCGGGCCTGGCTGTTCGACCTGGACAACACGCTGCACGACGCCTCCGGCGCCGTCTTCGGCGTGCTCAGCCCGGCGATGACCGACTACATCGCCCAGGCGCTGGCGCTGGAGCCCGCGGAGGCCGACGCGTTGCGTCGGCGCTACTGGCAGCGCTACGGCGCCACGCTGCTGGGGCTGATCCGCCACCACGACGTCAAGCCCGCGCACTTCCTGCACCAGACGCACCTGCTGCCCGGGCTGGAGGAGCGTCTGCGCTCCCACGCGCACGACGTGGCGGCGCTGCGCCGGCTCCCGGGGCGCAAGTACATCCTGACCAACGCCCCCCGCGCCTACGCGCTGCGGGTGCTGCGGCAGCTCGGCTTCCTCGACGCGTTCGACGGCGTGTTCTCCATCGAGGACATGCGTGTCTTCGGCCACTGGCGGCCCAAGCCCGACCCCCGGATGCTGCAGCGCATCTGCGTGCGGCTGCGCTTGGCGCCGCGCCAGTGCGCGCTGGTGGAGGACACGCTGGAGCACCAGAAGGGCGCGCGGCGCATCGGCATGCGCACGGTCTGGATGCAGCGCTGGGCGCATCGGGCCGGGCTGTGCTGCTCGTCCCGGCCGCCCTACGTGGATAAGCGGATACGGCGCTTGGCTGCCTTGTGCCGCTAAGTGGGTAGAGGGGTTTTCGTCAGGCGGAAGCATTCCCGGGGAAGCTGTCGTAATACGCAATCGACTTGGCGGCAATCCGCCGTTCGGATGGGCCACGAAGCAGGCTGTTGGTGGCAAAGCGTCGCAAGAATCCCATAGTTATTACCAACCAAGGGGGCGTTCCATGTCTGACCTGAGCGAAGCCGCCGGAGAGCCGGACGTCATTCCTCTGAGCTTGACGGCACGGCGCCGGCTGAGGCCCGGTGAGCGGCGCACCCAGATCCTGCAGGCGTTGGCCGCCATGCTGGAGCAGCCTGGCAGCGAGCGCGTCACCACCGCGGCGCTGGCGGCGCGGCTGGACATCAGCGAGGCGGCGCTGTACCGGCATTTCGTGAGCAAGGCGCAAATGCTGGAAGCGCTGATCGACTTCATCGAGACCAGCGTCTTCACCTCGCTGAACCAGATTGCCGAGCGCGAGGCGCCCGGCGCAGCGCAGGCGCAGCGCTCGCTGGCGGCGCTGCTGCAGTTCGCCGAGCACAACCCCGGCATGGCCCGGCTGATGGCTGGCGATGGTCTGGCGCACGAGGACGAGCGGCTCAACACGCGCATGAACGGTTTCTTCGACCGGCTGGAGAACCACCTGCGCCAGTGCCTGCGCCAAGCGGTGCAGGCCTCGGGCTCCGAAAGCCCCACGGCGGACGCGCAGGTGAAGGCCTCCGTGCTGTGTGCCTTCGCGCTGGGGCGGTTGCAGCGCTTCACGCGCTCGGGCTTCAACCGTCCACCCACCGAGCACCTGGACGAGGTGCTGGCCCTGGTGCTTCACTGAAGGCGGCACCATCGCCGCCATGAATGGCGGCGAAACCTGGATCGAACGCGGCGGCGAGCGGCTGCAACTGCTGGCCGAGCGCGCGCTGTGGTGGCCGGCGCAGCAGGCGCTGCTGGTGGCGGATGCGCATTTCGGCAAGGCCGCGAGTTTCAGAAGGCTCGGCGTGCCGGTGCCGCAAGGCACCACGGGGCGCAATCTGGACCTCCTCTCCGGGCTGATCGAGCGCCACGGCGCTCGCCGGCTGCTGGTGCTGGGCGACTTCCTGCACTCGGCGCATGCCCACGACGCGCCGGACACGCTGGCGGCGCTTGCCGCCTGGCGCGCGGCGCGGGCGGACCTGCAGATCGTGCTGGTGCGCGGCAACCACGACGACCGCGCCGGCGACCCGCCGGCGGCGCTGGGCATCGAGGTGGTGGACGAGCCGCTGCGCCTGGGCGGGCTGGCGCTGTGCCACCACCCGAGGGCGCTGCCCGGCGCCTACGTGCTGGCGGGGCACTTGCACCCCTGCATCACCGTCGGGCGCGGTTTCGACCGGCTGAGGCTGCCTTGCTTCCACTTCGGGCCGGCGGTGGGCGTGCTGCCGGCCTTCGGGGCCTTCACCGGCATGCACCCGGTGCGGCCGGGACGCACGGACGAGGTGTACGCGGTGGCGGGCGAGGCGGTGCGGCGCGTGTAGCGGACCGCGTCCGACCCCGGCGGAGGGCGGTACGGCGCTGGCTACACTGCGCAGCTTTTCGCGCAACCCCCTGGTTCGTCCGTCCTGCCATGCCTGATTTCGATTCCCTGATCGCGCGCGCCGAGGCGCTGTTGAACCGTCTGGAGGCGGTGTTGCCGCAACCGCTGGCCGCGCCGGACTGGGGCGCCTCGGTGGCGTTCCGCTACCGCCGCCGCCGCGGTGCCGGCGTGCTGGAGCCGGTGCGGCACGTGGCGGGCATCCGCCTGTCGGACCTCAAGGAGGTCGAGCCGCAGAAGGAGAAGCTGCTGCGCAACACGGCGCAGTTCGTGGCCGGCAAGCCCGCCAACAACGCGCTGCTCACCGGCGCGCGCGGCACGGGCAAGAGCTCGCTGGTGAAGGCCTGCCTCAACGAGTTCGCGCCGCAGGGTCTGCGGCTGATCGAGGTGGACAAGGCCGACATGGTCGACCTGCCCGACCTGGTGGAGCTGGTGGCGGAGCGGCCGGAGCGCTTCATCGTGTTCTGCGACGACCTGAGCTTCGACGAGGGCGAGCCCGGCTACAAGGCGCTGAAGTCGATCCTGGACGGCTCCGTGGCGCAGGCCAGCGACAACGTGCTGATCTACGCCACCAGCAACCGCCGCCACCTGCTGCCCGAGTACATGAAGGAGAACCTCAGCTACACGCACACCGCCGACGGCGAGGTGCATCCGGGCGAGGTGGTGGAGGAGAAGATCTCCCTGTCCGAGCGCTTCGGGCTGTGGGTGAGCTTCTACCCGTTCAGCCAGGGCGAGTACCAGGCCATCGTGGCGCAGTGGTTGCGCAACCTGGAGGTGCCCGAGGATCAGATCGCGCCGGCGCAGAAGGCCTCGCTGGTGTGGGCGCTGGAGCGCGGCTCGCGCTCGGGTCGCGTGGCCTACCAGTTCGCGCGCGACTGGGCCGGGCGCGTGCACGGGGACGATCTGGCGCCGCCGCCGGCGGTGGCCGACGAGGAGCCGCCGCAGGGGCTGGACCATGTCTGAGGCGCGGCGCATCACGCAGCTGCCGGAGGGTTGCACACCGGTGGAGGTGGCGGTGGGCGTGCTGATCGAGCGCGACGGCGAAGGCAATGAAGGGCGCTTCCTGCTCACCAGCCGGCCCGAAGGGAAGGTCTACGCCGGGTACTGGGAGTTTCCGGGCGGCAAGCTCGAAGCGGGCGAGAGTGTCGAGGAGGCGCTGCGGCGGGAACTGCACGAGGAGCTGGGGATCGACATCGATGTGGCCAGCGTGCGGCGCTGGCACGTGGAGATGTTCGACTACCCGCATGCGCTGGTGCGGCTGCACTTCTGCAAGGTCTACGGCTGGACGGGCGAGTTCCAGATGCGCGAGGCGCAGCAGATGGCCTGGCAGACGCTGCCGGTGCAGGTCCGGCCGGTGCTGCCGGGCACCATTCCCGTGCTTCAGTGGTTCGCGCAGGAGCGCGGGCACGCCGGCCCCACCCATATCGACTGAGTACACTGAAACGATGGATTGGCTGGATGAAGTGAAGTGGGACCGCGACGGTCTCGTGCCCGCGATCGCGCAGGAAGCGTCCAGCGGCGACGTGCTGATGTTCGCGTGGATGAACCGCGAGTCGCTGGCGCTGACGCTGCAGCGCGGCGAGGCGGTGTACTGGAGCCGCTCGCGCGGACGGCTGTGGCACAAGGGCGAGGAGTCGGGCCACGTGCAGCAGGTGCACGAGATCCGGCTCGACTGCGACGCCGACGTGGTGCTGCTGAAGGTGACGCAGCGCGGGCACGAGCCCGGCATCGCCTGCCATACCGGGCGCCATTCCTGCTTCTACCGCCGGCTGGACCAGGACAGCGGCGCCTGGAGCGCCGTGGACCCGGTGCTCAAGGACCCGGAGAGCATCTACAAATGAGCGAAGAACAAGCGCAATTCGGCGACGCGGTGCTGGCGCGGCTGGCCGAGGTGATCGAGTCGCGGCTGCCGGCCAACGGCGGCGACCCGGCCAAGAGCTACGTCGCCAAGCTCTCGGCCAAGGGCCTGGACGCGGTGCTGAAGAAGGTGGGCGAGGAGGCGGTCGAGGTCGTGATGGCGGCCAAGGACGGCGCCCGCGACAAGGTCGTCTACGAGGTGGCGGACCTGTGGTTCCACAGCCTGGTGGCGCTGGCGCAGTTCGGCCTGCGCCCGTCCGACGTGCTGGCCGAGCTGGCGCGGCGCGAGGGGCTGTCGGGGCTGGAGGAGTTCGCCCAGCGCAAGGGCTGAGGCCCGCACAACCCCCTGGAGGATCCGCCATGGCCCTGCCGCCGGTGCTGCCGCCCGACAACGTGCCCGACTGGGAGCGCGACCAGCACCTGCGCACCATCGGCCACATCAGCTACGCGCTGCACGCCATCGTGGCCGTGGGCGCGGTGCTGCCGGCCTTCCAGCCCAGCGTGCTGCTGCTGGTGGCGGCCTTCATCCTGGACTTGGTGAAGAAGGACGACGCGCAGGGCAGCTGGCAGCAGTCGCACTTCGCCTGGCGCATCCGCAGCGTGCTGTGGGCCGCCGGGCTGTACCTGGTGACGGCGCCGCTGTGGCTGCTGTTCTTCTTTCCCGGGTGGATCGCCTGGGGCGTGATTTCCATCTGGTTCATCTACCGCGTGGTGCGCGGCTGGCTCGCCCTCAACGAGCGCCGGCCCATGCCCGAATAACGGACACCTTCCGCCCATGACCATGAGCACCGACCCGAACTGCATCTTCTGCAAGATCGCCGCCGGCCAGATCCCGTCGCGCAAGGCGTACGAGGACGAGGAGATCCTGGCCTTCCACGACATCGCCCCCTGGGCGCCGGTGCACCTGCTGCTCATTCCCAAGCTGCACATCCCCTCCATGGTCGAGGTCGGGCCGGAGCACGCGCCGCTGCTGGGCAAGATGATGGCGCTGGGCCCGAAGCTCATGCGCGAGCTGGGCGTGACCAACGGCTTCCGCACCATTGTCAACACCGGCGCCGACGGCGGGCAGGAAGTGGGGCACCTGCACATCCACTTCATCGGCGGCCCGCGGCCGTGGAAAAAAGGCTGAGCGGGTCCGTCCCACGAGACAGACAAACCAAGCCCGGATGGGGAAAGCTGTCATACGGCACCCCCTAGAATCCCGGGATTGAACAAGGAGTTCCGGACATGGGTTCTTTCAGCATCTGGCATTGGCTGATCGTGCTGCTGGTGGTGGTGCTGATCTTTGGCACCAAGAAGCTCAAGAATTTGGGCTCGGACCTCGGAGGCGCGGTCAAGGGTTTCAAGGACGGCATGAAGGGCGCGGCGGAAGACACCGGCCCAACAACCACCACGGCGACCGCCGTGCCGCCGCAGCAGGTGGGCACGACGCACAAGGCCACCGATCCCAACACGGTGGACGTGGAGGCCCGGACCAAGTCCTGAGCCTGAACCGCAGACGGCGGGGCCCGCCGCGTCGGCAATGACGCCCCGGGCCTCATCGCAGTTCACTTGCGGCGCCACAGCGCCGCGCAACCTGTCTCCGGATGATCGATTTCGGTTTCGACAAGCTGGCGCTGATCGGCGCGGTGGCGCTGATCGTCATCGGCCCCGAGAAGCTGCCCAAGGTGGCACGCACGGTGGGCCACCTCGTGGGCAAGGCGCAGCGCTACGTGGCCGACGTCAAGGCCGAGGTCAACCGCTCCATCGAGCTCGATGAACTCAAGAAGATGAAGACGCAGTTCGAGGATGCGGCACGCAACGTCGAACAGAGCGTGAACCAGGAACTGCACGACACCTCGCGCGACCTGGAGCAGAGCTGGAACCAGGCCACGGGCTTCGGCAGCAGCGGCGCCGTCAGCGGCAGCAGCACGCTGGAGTCCCCGCCGCCGCAGTACCAGCATCCGCGCAAGAACTGGCGGCTCAAGCGGGGCGCGACGCCCCAGTGGTACAAGCAGCGCAACGGCGTGCGCACGCGCGCGCAGTCGGGCGCGGCACGGGTGGCACGCTTCAGGCCGCCGCGCGCTTCCTCATGAGCGGCCAGCCCCCCAAGGACGAACTCGAAGGCACCGAGCAGCCGTTCGTCGAACACCTGGTCGAGCTGCGCGACCGTCTGATCAAGGCCCTGCTGGCCGTGGGCGTCGTCTTCGGCGTGCTGGCCTTCTATCCCGGCCCCGGCGCGCTCTACGACCTGCTGGCCGCGCCATTGGTGGCCAACCTGCCCGAAGGCGCGACGCTGATCGCCACCAGCGTCATCTCGCCGTTCCTGGTGCCGCTGAAGATCACGCTGATGGCGGCATTCTTGATCGCGCTGCCGGTGGTGCTCTACCAGGTCTGGGCCTTCGTGGCGCCGGGCCTGTATTCGCACGAGAAGCGCCTGGTGCTGCCGCTGGTGGTGGCCAGCACGGTGCTGTTCGCGGCCGGGGTGGCGTTCTGCTACTTCTTCGTGTTCGGGCAGGTTTTCAAGTTCATCCAGGGCTTCGCGCCCAAGAGCATCACAGCGGCGCCGGACATCGAGGCCTACCTCAGCTTCGTGCTGACCATGTTCATCGCCTTTGGCGCCGCTTTCGAAGTGCCGGTGGCGGTGGTGCTGCTGGCGCGCATGGGCGTGGTGAGCATCGATCAGCTCAAGGCCTGGCGCGGCTACTTCATCGTGGTGGCCTTCATCATCGCCGCGGTGATCACGCCGCCGGACGTGGTGTCGCAGCTCTCGCTGGCGATCCCGATGTGCCTGCTCTACGAACTGGGCCTGTGGTCGGCCAAGCTCTTCATCCGCGCCACCAAGGCGCCGGACGAGGAGGAGGCGGGCAGCAGCGACAAGGCGGCCTGATCTCCCCGGCCTGATGAAAGCAAACGGCGGCCCGATGGCCGCCGTTTTTCATTGCTCGCGCTGCCCCGGCTTGGGCCGCTGGCCCACTGTGAGCTTCAGCTCCAGCGCCTGGTCGCCGCGCTGCACGCCGATGACGGCGTCGCTGCGCGGCTTGAGCGCGGCCACCGCGCCCAGCAGCTGCGCGGTGTTGGCCACGGGACGCGCGTCCACCCTCGTGACCACGTCGCCGGGCTTCATGCCGGCCTTGCCGGCCGGCCCGTTCTGCAGCACGCCCGAGATCAGCACGCCTTCGCGCACGGGCAAATTGAAGCTCTGTATGAACTCGGGCGTGAGGTTCTGCGGCTCCACGCCGATCCAGCCGCGCGTGACTTGGCCCTCGCGGATGAGGCTTTCCATCACCTGGCGAGCGGTGTCGGAAGGGATGGCGAAGCCGATGCCCAAGCTGCCGCCGCTGCGCGAAAAGATCGCGGTGTTGATGCCCACGAGCTGGCCACGCGTGTCCACCAGCGCACCGCCGGAGTTGCCGGGGTTGATGGGGGCATCGGTCTGGATGAAGTTCTCGAAGGTGTTGATGCCGAGCTGGTTGCGCCCCAGCGCGCTGACGATGCCGGAGGTGACGGTCTGGCCCACGCCAAAGGGGTTGCCGATGGCCAGCACGATGTCACCCACCTGCAGTGCCTCGGCTGCGCCGAAGGTGATGGCGGGCAGGTTGGGCAGGTCGATCTTGAGCACGGCGACGTCGGTCTCGGGGTCGCTGCCCACCAGCCGCGCCTGTGCCTGGCGGCCGTCGGAGAGCTGCACCTCGATGTCGTCGGCGTCCTCGATGACGTGGTTGTTGGTGAGCAGGTAGCCGGTGCTGGAGACGATCACCGCCGAGCCCAGCCCTTTTTGCGGCTGTTGCGAGCCCGGGCCGTCGCGGAAGAAGAAGCGGAACCAGGGGTCCTCGCCATGCGGGTTTGGATTGGGCCGCGCGCGGGCACCGCTGCCCTTGCGCGCGACCACGCTGACCACGGTGGGCGCGGCCACCCGTGCCGCGGCGGCGTAGCCACCGCCCGCGGGCGCCGAGGTGCCCGGCGCTGGCGGCGTGGCACTGGAGATAGCAACCACCTCGGGCATCACCGGTCCTGGCGTGCTGCGCAGCCACTCGGGCTTGAGCGTCGCCACGACGAACAGCAGGGCAACGGCCACCGTGACGGCCTGCGAGAAAATCAGCCAGGTTCTGCGCATGAAAGGAAGCGGACGATGGGCAGCGTGACGCGTGCCGAGATAGAGCAATACCTGAACCAGGCGCTGGCGGCGGACCGCTTCAAGGATTATGGGCCGAACGGCCTGCAGGTCCAGGGCAAGTCGGAAGTGCGGCGGATTGTTTCCGGCGTGACCGCCAGCCGGGCGCTGATCGAGGCGGCCATTGCCGACGGCGCCGACGCCATCCTGGTGCACCACGGCCTGTTCTGGCGCGGCCAGGACGGACGCCTGACCGGCTGGCTGGCCGAGCGCGTGCGGCTGCTGATGCGGCACGACATCAGCCTGCTGGCCTACCACCTGCCGCTGGACGCGCATGCCGAGTGGGGCAACAACGCGCAACTCGGCCTGCAGTTGGGTTTGGCGGCCGATGCCCGCTTCGGCGAGCAGGAGCTGGGCTTCATCGGCGAAGGGGGCAGTGTGGCGCTGGAGGCGCTGGCCGGTCGCGTGGAGCGCGCGCTGGGCCGCGCGCCGTTGGTGCTGCCGGGTGACGGCCGGCCCCTGCGCCGCATCGCCTGGTGCACAGGCGGGGCGCAGGGCTGGTTCGAGGCGGCCGTCGCCGCCGGTGCGGATGCCTACATCACCGGCGAGGTGTCCGAGCCGCAGGCGCACCTGGCGCGCGAGACGGGTGTGGCTTTCCTGGCCTGCGGCCACCACGCCACCGAGCGCTACGGAGCCCCCGCGCTGGCGGCGCATGTGGCCGAGCGCTTCGGCCTGGAGCACCGCTTCATCGACATCGAGAACCCTGCATGACTTTCACGAACGACCAAGCGATGCGGCAGCCGCTGCTGGTGACCATGGGTGACGCCGCGGGTATCGGCCCCGAGATCGTGCTGCGCGCGCTCATGCGCGAAGACGCGCCGGCGGCGCTGGTGCTGGGCTGCCCGCGGGTGCTGCGCCGCGCGGCGGCGCTGCTG
>JAEYPG010000602.1 GCA_023410975.1 Pseudomonadota bacterium | reverse complement strand
GAACAGGCCCAGCGCGCGCTGCGCCGTCACCTGCAACTGCTGCGTGGTGGCGGGGTTGTCGGGCGGGGAGGCCAGCTTGGCGTAGCGGCGCGCAGCCTGCTCGCGCGCGGCCGGGTCCAGCAGCGCCTCGCGCAGGTGCAGCCAGCCGTCGATGCGGTCCTGCTCGTCCACCGGGATGCGCAGGAAGCGGAAGGACTCGTTGGGGTTGTCGCGCACGCCCGCGAGCAGCACGCGCTGGCCGTCGATCTCCACCGGCAGCTGGTAGTTGTTGAACTCGCGCGCCTGGCCGCTGGCGTCGCGCAGCTTGTAGCTCACCGAGGGGCCGATGTTGTGCAGCTGCTTGTCGCCTTGCGACTTGGCGCCGGAGCCCAGGTGCTTCTGCAGCGAGTCGGCCAGGTCCACCTTGCGCACATCGGCGCCGGAGTCGCCGCCGCCGCCCAGGTTCTCGACGTTGATCACGCGCAGCCCCGTGAGCTCCAGCGTGTAGGGCTGGCCCGCCTGGTCCAGCGGCGTGCTGTCGCCCACGGTGCCGGCGACGGTGAAGGGCTTGAGGCCTGGGCGCAGCGGCACGGCCTGCAGCTTCAGTTGCGATCCGCCGTCGTCGAAGCTGCTCTGGTAGATGGCGATGCCGCGGTGGAAGGCGGGCTCGTTGACCTTGACGGTGGCGGGCGTCGCCTGGCCGGTCTCGTGGTCGTGGATCACGATCTCGCTGGCGAACAGCTTGGGCATGCCCGTGTCGTAGTACTCGACGATGAACTTCTTGAGCTCGATGTCGAAGGGCAGGTCCTGCAGCACCACGCCGTCGGACATGTTGAGCACCGCGGTGCCGGCGCGCGCGCCCTCGGGCACCAGCAGGTTGCCGCGGAAGGTGGGGTTGGCCGGGGAGAGCCGGTGCTCCGGCTTGACGTCCCGGATCAGCCCGCCGCCCTGGTACGGCTGCTTGCCCAGCAGCAGCATCTGCGCGCGCACGATCAGGTCGCCGTCGAAGAGGCCGCCCAGGCAGATCAGCACGATCGCGGAGTGCGCGGCGATGTAGCCGAGCTTGTTGGCCGCGCCCTTGCGCGCAGCGATCATGGTGCCGCCCTCGCGCTGCTGCACCCGGGCCTTCCAGCCGTTGCCCGCCAGCAGCGCCGACAGCCGCTGCAGGCTGGCCTGCGGCGTCTCGCCCGGCAGCACGCCCTGCGCCTTGTGGTGGAAGGCCTTGAGGGCCGACTCGCGCACGTTCTCCTTGAACGAGCGCATGTCGGCCAGGAAGCGCGGCGTGTTGCGCGCGATGCACAGGCTGGTGGAGATCACCAGGAAGGCCAGGATCAGCAGGAACCACCAGGCGCTGTAGACGCTGTAGAGGTTCACCGCGCCGAACACCTCGGACCAGAAGGGCCCGAACTGGTTGACGTAGTTGTTGATCGGCTCGTGCTGCTTGACCACGGTGCCGATCACCGAGGCGATGCAGATCACGGTCAGCAGCGCGATGGCAAAGCGCATCGACGACACCAGCTCAAGGGTGTCGCGCAGCCGCTGCTGAGGCGCGCGCGCGGCGGGGGCGGAGACGGTCATCGCGGGATTGTCCGGGTCAGAGCATGGTCCGCGCTTGATAACGGTCAAGCGCACAAGGTTGGTCCGGCACCATCAAAAAAGGCCGGTGCAAGACCGGCCTTCGGGGTACTGCAGGATGAAACGCGCGGGCGCCGCGGGTTCAGCGCAGCCCGGCGATGTAGTCGGAAACCGCCTTGATCTCGCGGTCGTTCATCTTGGCGGCCACGCCCGTCATCTGGGCGCTGTTGGCGCGGGTGCCGGCGCGGAAGGCGTTGAGCTGCGAGGCGGTGTACTCGGCGTGCTGGCCCGACAGGCGCGGGTACTGCGCGGGGATGCCGGCGCCCGTGGGGCTGTGGCAGCCGGCGCAGGCGGGGATGTTGCGCTCGGCGATGCCGCCGCGGTAGATCTTCTCGCCCAGCTGCACCAGTTCCTTGTCGGTGGCCGCGCCCGGCTCGGCCTGCTTGCTGGCGTAGAAGGCCGCGACGTTGCGCATGTCTTCCTCGCTCAGCGCGGCTGCCATGCCCTGCATGATCGGGTTCTGGCGCTTGCCGGCCTTGAACTCGGTCAGCTGCTTGACCAGGTACTCGGGGTGCTGGCCCTGCAGGATCGGGTTGGCCGAGATGCCGCGCGTACCGTCGGCGGCGTGGCAGGCGGCGCAGACCTGTGCAGTGGCCTGGCCCTTGGCCAGGTCCGGCTTGGCAGGCGCTGCCGGCTCGGCAGCCATCAGGGGCGTCGCCAGAGCGAGCGCAAGGGCCGGCGCAAGCGCCGTCTGGAGGGTGCGTGCAAGGATCGACTTCATTGGTATGGCTGCCGAAAGGGTCAATGGGGGCAAACCTTGAAATTTTACAATGCCTCATGCACACGTCCCTTACACCGGTGGCCCCGGATGCCAAGTCCGCACTTTCCTGGACCCACACGGCGCGCTTCCTCACCACCGCCAGCCGGCTCGACCAATTGCCCGTGACCGAGCTGCCCGAGATTGCCTTCGTCGGCCGCAGCAATGCCGGCAAGTCCACGGCGATCAACACGCTGGCGCAGCAGAAGCGCCTGGCCTTCGCCTCCAAGACGCCCGGGCGCACGCAGCACATCAACCTGTTCCACCTGGGGCCGAAGGACGCGCCCGACGCGGTCTTCGCCGACCTGCCCGGCTACGGCTACGCCGCCGTGGAGCGCACGGCCAAGCTGCGCTGGCAGCAGGTGATGGCCGACTACCTGGAGGTGCGGCGCAACCTCGCCGGCGTGGTGCTGATGGTGGACTCGCGGCTGGGCTTCACCGAGCTCGACCGGCAGCTGTTGAACTTCGTCGCCCCGCGCGTGGGCAACGGCGAAGTGAAGCTGCTGGTGCTGCTGACCAAGGCCGACAAGCTCTCGCGCAAGGAGGCCGACGCCTCGCTGCGCGCCGTCTCCGAGGTGCTGGGCGAGCTCAGCACCGAGGCGGCCGACATCGGCGTGCTGCTGTTCTCGGCGCTGAAGAAGTCCGGCCTGGGCGACGCGGCGCTGGCGCTGCGCGAGTGGACGCTGTCGCACGTGCGCGTGGAGGCGCCGGAGCCGAGCACGGTGGCGCCGGAAGAAGGCGAGGCAGCCGTGGAGGCGCCGCCGCCGGCCCAGGCTTGAGCGTCTTGGCGCAGCGTTGCCCCACGGCGCTGCCGCAATGAAAAAAGCCCGCGGCTTTCGCCGCGGGCTTTTTGTTGGCTCGGAAGGTTTCCGGGCTCAGGACATTACATGTCCATGCCCATGCCGCCCATGCCGCCCATGCCGCCGCCCGGCATCGCGGGAGCGTCTTCCTTCGGGGCCTCGGCGACCATGGCTTCGGTGGTCAGCATCAGCGACGCGACGGACGCGGCGTTCTGCAGCGCGGTGCGGGTGACCTTGGTGGGATCCAGGATGCCCATCTCGATCATGTCGCCGTACGTGTCGTTGGCGGCGTTGAAGCCGTAGTTGCCGGAACCGGCCAGCACGGCGTTCACGACCACGCTCGGCTCGCCGCCGGCGTTGGACACGATCTCGCGCAGCGGGGCTTCGATGGCCTTCAGGACCAGCTTGACGCCGGCGTCCTGGTCGGCGTTGTCGCCCTTGATGGCGCCAGCAGCCTGGCGGGCACGCAGCAGGGCCACGCCGCCGCCGGCGACGATGCCTTCTTCAACGGCGGCACGGGTGGCGTGCAGCGCGTCTTCCACGCGGGCCTTCTTCTCCTTCATCTCGACTTCGGTGGCGGCACCGACCTTGATGACGGCCACGCCGCCGGCCAGCTTGGCCACGCGCTCTTGCAGCTTCTCGCGGTCGTAGTCGCTGGTGGCTTCCTCGATCTGGATGCGGATCTGCTTGACGCGGGCTTCGATGTCCGCGGCAGCGCCAGCGCCGTCGATGATGGTGGTGTTTTCCTTGCCCACTTCGACGCGCTTGGCCTGGCCCAGGTCGTTGAGCGTGACCTTGTCCAGCGTCAGGCCCACTTCCTCGGCGATGACCTTGCCGCCCGTCAGGATGGCGATGTCTTCCAGCATGGCCTTGCGGCGGTCACCGAAGCCCGGCGCCTTGACGGCCACGACCTTCAGGATGCCGCGGATGGTGTTGACCACCAGGGTGGCCAGCGCCTCGCCCTCGACGTCCTCGGCAATGATCAGCAGCGGACGGCCGGCCTTGGCCACCTGCTCCAGCGTGGGCAGCAGGTCGCGGATGTTGCTGATCTTCTTGTCGAACAGCAGGACAAACGGGTTGTCCAGGATGGCCGACTGCTTCTCGGGGTTGTTGATGAAGTAGGGCGACAGGTAGCCGCGGTCGAACTGCATGCCTTCCACGACATCCAGCTCGTTGTCCAGGCTCTTGCCGTCTTCGACGGTGATCACGCCTTCCTTGCCGACCTTGTCCATGGCCGAGGCGATGATCTGGCCGATCGACTCGTCGGAGTTGGCGGAGATCGCGCCGACCTGGGCGATTTCCTTGGAGGTCGTGGTGGCCTTCGAAGCGGCCTTCAGCTGCTCGACCAGGGCGGCAACCGCCTTGTCGATGCCGCGCTTCAGGTCCATCGGGTTCATGCCGGCGGCCACGTACTTCATGCCTTCGCGCACGATGGCCTGGGCCAGCACGGTGGCGGTGGTGGTGCCGTCACCGGCGTTGTCGCTGGTCTTGGAAGCGACTTCCTTGACCATCTGCGCGCCCATGTTCTGGAGCTTGTCCTTGAGCTCGATCTCCTTGGCCACGGACACGCCGTCCTTGGTCACGGTCGGGGCGCCGAAGGAGCGCTCCAGCACCACGTTGCGGCCCTTGGGGCCCAGGGTGACCTTCACGGCGTTGGCCAGGACATTCACGCCCTCGACCATGCGGGCACGGGCTTCACCGCCGAACACGACGTCTTTAGCTGCCATTGGAATTCTCCGGATTCAGTAGATGCGGTTGGGAGCGGGGAGCGATTACTTCTCGACGACGGCGAAGAGGTCTTCCTCGCGCATCACCAGCAGCTCGTCGCCATCGACCTTCACGGTCTGGCCGCTGTACTTGCCGAACAGCACGCGGTCGCCGACCTTGATGTTCAGGGCCACGAACTCGCCCTTGTCGTTGCGCTTGCCCGGACCGACGGCCAGCACCTCGCCCTGGTCGGGCTTTTCCGCGGCGTTGTCGGGGATCACGATGCCCGAGGCCGTACGGGTTTCGTTTTCGAGACGCTTGACGATCACGCGGTCATGCAACGGACGAAGTTTCATTGCTTCTCCTTGGTTCGCTCTTGGAGGTTGAAAGCACGCCAACCCGGCGTGCCCTGCAAAGTGGCAACCGGCCACACCGACCGGCTGTTAGCACTCACCGGTGGCGAGTGCTAGCGAAACAGATTATAGGGATGACCGTTCCGGCTTCAAGGGGGTTGGTGTGTCAGTTCGGGAAATCCTGCGGGTCCTCCTCGATGCCGGGGGGCGCGCCGTCGCGGCCGCGGTCGGGCACGCGGTAGTCCTCGCGCGCCCAGGCGCCGAGGTCGATCTCGCGGCAGCGCTGGCTGCAGAAGGGACGCCAGCGGTTGGACGGCTCGAAGGCCGCGGGCTGGCCGCAGTGGGGGCAGGGAACGAGGCGGGACGCAGTCATGGCACCGAAGCTGGAGGCGCCGGGGCGGCGCACAAGACGGGAGGGGGTGAAGGCGCCGCCGCGCGGGCCGCGGCGGCGGAATCAGCGGGGCGTGGATTCTTTCACGCGGCCGGACACCATCCGCGCCAGAGGGCCTGCACCTGCAGCGCCAGCGCTTCCAGGCTCAGGCCCTCGTTGAAGATCACGGCATCGGCGATGGCGCGGCGCCGCGCGCGAGGCGCCTGCTGCGCGATGACGCGCCGCACCGTGTCCTCGCTCCACTGCGAGCGCTGCATCACGCGCTGCACCTGCGTCTCTTCGCTGCAGTCCACCACCAGCACGCGCTGCACGCGCTCGCGCCAGTGCCGCGACTCGGTCAGCAGCGGCACGTCGAAGACGCGCGGCGCGTCGCCGGCCGCATCGCTGCGGCGCTGCACCTCGGCGCCGATCATCGGGTGCAGGATGCCTTCGAGTTGCTGCCGCGCCGCCGTGTCGGCGAACACGCGCTGGCGCATCCAGGCGCGGTCCAGCGCGCCGTCGGCGCCGATGGCCTGCGCGCCGAACAGCGCGGCAATGGCGGGCAGCGCCGCGCCGCCCGGCGCGGTGAGCTCGCGCGAGATGGCGTCGGTGTCGAGCACCACCGCGCCCAGCGCTGCCAGCATCGCCGCCACCGTGCTCTTGCCGCTGCCGATGCCGCCGGTGAGGCCGATGCGCAGCGGCGTCGCGGCAGCGGTGGCGGGAGATGGGGAAGTCGTCGTCATCAGAAGGTCCATCCGATCCAGCCCAGCACGGGCCGCGAGCCGGCCAGCATCACCACCAGCCCGGCACCGGCCAGGAACGGCCCGAAGGGCACGTAGCCGCCTTCGCGCAGCGAGTGCGTGAGCTTCATGCCGATGCCCACGACGGCGCCCAGCAGCGAGGCCATCAGCAGCATGGGCACGATCATCCACGCGCCGAACCAGGCGCCCAGCGCGGCCATGAGCTTGAAGTCGCCGTAGCCCATGCCTTCCTTGCCCGTGGCAAGCTTGAACAGCCAGTACACCGACCAAAGCGAAAGGTAGCCCGCCACCGCGCCCCACAGCGCCTGCGGCAGCGGCAGCGTCCAGCCCAGCGCCGCGGCCACCAGGCCGGCCCACAGCAGCGGCAGCGTCAGCGCATCGGGCAGCAGCGTGGTGTCCCAGTCGATGAGCGCCGCGGCCAGCAGCACCGCCGCCACCGCGCACCACAGCAGCGCCGTCGGCTGGGCCTCGAAGCGCGCGCCGATGGCGGCGAAGAGCAGTGCCGTGCCGGCCTCCACCAGCGGGTAGCGCAGCGGGATGCGTTCGCCGCAGGCGGCGCAGCGTCCGCGCCGCTTGAGCCAGCCCAGCAACGGCAGGTTGTCGTGCCAGGCGATGGGCGTGCCGCAGTGCGGGCAGCGCGAGCCGGGTCGCGAAAGAGTCAGTACCGGCAGCGCCTCCAGCGCCTGCTGCAGCGCGCCGGCGTCTTCCGCGAGCGCGGGCGAGGGCGCGCGGCCCAGCGTGCGCGCGTGCGAATCGGCGTCCGCCAGCTGCTCGGCAGTGTCCTGCCACCACTGGCGCTCCAGCATGCGCGGCAGCCGGTGCACGACCACGTTGAGAAAGCTGCCGATGCACAGCCCCAGCAGGGCCAGCGGCAGCGGGTGCAGCAGCGGCTGCAGGAACAGCAAATCCATCAGACGATGGCTCCCAGCTTGGACACGGGCAGGTACATCGACACCACGATGCCGCCGATGAGCGAGCCCAGCACGACGATCACCGCCGGCTCCATGAGGCTCGCGAGCCCGCGCGCGGACTCGTCCACCTCGCTCTCGTAGAACTCGGCCGCCTTGGCCAGCATGGCGTCGAGCGTGCCCGTCTCCTCGCCGATGGCCGTGAGCTGCAGCACCAGCCCTGGAAACACCGCGCTGGCCTGCAGCGCGGCGCTGAGCGCCGTGCCGCTGGCCACCGCCTTGCGCGCCTGTGCCGTGGCGCGCGCCACCACCGCGTTGCCGGCTGCGGCGCCGGCCGAGGGCAGCGCCTCCACCAGCGGCACGCCGGCGGCGAAGAGCGTGGAGAGCGTGCGCGTCCAGCGCGCCAGCACGGACTTGAACACCAGGTCGCCGAACACCGGCGTCTTCAGCAGCAGCGCCTCGGCGCCGTCGCGCAGCCGCTGCGAGCGGCGCCAGGCGTGCAGGAAGCCCGCCGTGCCGCCGGCCAGCAGCGCCAGCATCAGCGGCCACCCGGCGACGAAGAGCTCCGAGAGCCTGATCACGAAGCGCGTGGGCGCGGGCAGGTCGGCGCCGAAGGACTGGAACACGTCCGTGAAGGCCGGGATGACCAGCACCAGGATCAGCGCCAGCACCAGCGCCGACACCGCCAGCACCGTCACTGGATAGAACAGCGCCGCGCGGATGCGGGCCTGCAGCGCTAGCGTCTTCTCCTCGTGCAGCGCCAGCCGCTCCAGCAGCGGCTCCAGCACGCCGCCGCTCTCGCCGGCCTGCACCGAGTTGCAGTAGAGCGCGCCGAAGTGCTGCGGGTGCTTGCGCAACGCCGCGGAAAGGCTGGTGCCGGTCTCGATGTCGGCGCGGATGCCCTGCAGCAGCCGCGTCAGGCGCGGGTTGGCGCTGCCACGCGCGACGATGTCGAAGGCCTGCAGCAGCGGCACACCGGCGCGCATGAGCGTGGCGAGCTGGCGCGTGAACAGCGCGATGTCCTTGCGCCGGATGGCGCGCCCGCTGGGCAGGCGGCGCTTGCGCACGCGCAGCACCGTGACGCCCTGGCGGCGCAGGTGTGCGCCCACCGCTGCCTCGCCGGCCGCGCGCAGCTCGCCGCGCACGGGCTTGCCCTGGCGGTCGCGGCCTTCCCATTCGAAGAGAAATTCCCGGGCCTTCCTTGCCGTGATGCTGGTGCTGGCCATGCGTCCTCCCGGTGGGTGCTCCCGTCTGGCGCGGGTGGTGTGGGGCCGCCGCGGTGCGGTGCCGTGCGGCGGCGTGGGTCAGTCGTTGGTGACGGCGATGACCTCCTCCAGCGACGTCACCCCGGCGCGCACCTTCACCAAGCCGGCCTGGCGCAGGTCGCGCACGCCCTCGCGGCGGGCCTGCTGCGCGAGGTCCAGCGCCGTGCCCTGGGCCAGGATCAGGCGCTGCAGCGCCTCGCTCACCGGCATCACCTGGTACAGGCCGACGCGGCCCTTGTAGCCATTGTTGCAGGCGGCACAGCCCACGGCCCGGTACGGCTGCCAGCGGCCGTCGAGCTCCTCGGCCGCGAAGCCCGCCTGCAGCAGCGCCTCGCGCGACAGCGCCGCCGGCGCCTTGCACTGCTCGCACAGCCGCCGCGCCAGGCGCTGCGCCGTGATCAGCAGCACGCTGGAGGCGACGTTGAAGGGGGCCACGCCCATGTGCAGCAGCCGCGTCAGCGTCGACGGCGCGTCGTTGGTGTGCAGCGTGGAGAGCACCAGGTGGCCGGTCTGCGCCGCCTTGACGGCAATGTCGGCTGTCTCCAGGTCGCGGATTTCGCCCACCATGATCACGTCCGGGTCCTGGCGCAGGAAGGCGCGCAGCGCGGTGGCGAAGGTGAGCCCGGCCTTCTCGTTGACGTCCACTTGATTGATGCCGGGCAGGCGGATCTCGGCCGGGTCCTCCACGGCGGAGATGTTGATGCCGGGACGGTTGAGCAGGTTCAGGCAGGTGTAGAGCGACACCGTCTTGCCCGAGCCGGTGGGGCCGGTGACGAGGACCATGCCGTAGGGGCGGCGAACGGCGTGCAGCAGCCGTGCCTTTTCCTCAGCCTCGTATCCCAGGGCGTCGATGCCCAGTTGCGCGCTGGAGGCGTCGAGGATGCGAATGACGATCTTCTCGCCAAAGAGCGTGGGCAGCGTGCTGACACGAAAGTCGATGGTGCGTGTGCCCACGGTGAGCTGCATGCGCCCGTCCTGCGGCACACGCTTCTCGGCAATGTCCAGGCGGCTGATGACCTTGATGCGCGAGGACAGCTTGTCCTTGATGCCCAGCGGCGGCTGCACCACCTCGCGCAACTCGCCGTCGATGCGAAAGCGCACGCGGTAGTGCGACTCGTAGGGTTCGAAGTGCAGGTCCGAGGCGCGGGCGTTGACCGCGTCGATCAGCATCTTCTGCAGGAAGCGCACCACGGGGGCGTCTTCGACCTCGGCCGAGAGGGCGGTGGCCTCGGCCGTGGGGGCCGGCGCGGGCTCGTCGGCGAGGTCGAACCTGAAGTCGGTGCCGCCGCTGGGCGCAGGCAGCTGCTCGGCGGTGGCGTCGAGCAGCCGCACGAGCTTGTCGCGCTCGACCACGACCCACTCGGGCGTGAGCTGGGTGGCGAACTTGATGCGCTCGGCCGCGGCCTGGTCGGTCGGGTCGGCGCCGCCGATGAAGAGACGGTTGCCGCGCCGGCCCAGTACGACGACCTGGTGCTGCCGCGCCAGCCGGGTGTCGAGCAGGCCGCGCGGCAGCAGGCGGGTGTCGAAGGCGTCGAGGTCCAGCAGCGGCAGGGCCAAGGTGCGCGCCAGTGTGTGCGCAAGTGCGCGTGCGGAGATGGCGCCCGCGTCCACGGCGACTGCGGCGAAGCCCAGGCGCTGCTGGCGAGCCGTCTGGGTCAATGCCAGGGCCGTGCCTGCATCGAGCCGACCGGCATGCACGAGCACGCGGGCGACACCTGTGAGGGTGGCGGGAATCGCGACAGCGGGCGTATCGATGGGCACGGTAGTGAGCGGCGGGACGCGGTGGCAGAGATCGGACGATGATCCGCTCTATTTGAAACAAACCGCAACGAGCGCCAGCCCCAATGGACGGCGTGGCCACAACTGCGCTTGCACGCGCACGGCAAGCGTGAGTGCTGCCGAATTCAGTCCGGAGAAGGGAAATGCTGTGAATCAGCGATACCGCGACCTCCGCGCGACACCTTGCGTGTCGCACCTCCTGACATCAGGAGCTATGGGAGATACGGAAAGGAAACCTGGTCGGGGTGAGAGGATTCGAACCTCCGGCCTCTACGTCCCGAACGTAGCGCTCTACCAGGCTAAGCTACACCCCGATGTTCAAGACAGCATCTGTGCTGTCTCAACATTTTCTATTCTATCAGATTTATCAGCTGTTGTCCGGAGTGCTTCGTTTTCAGAAGGTCCGGTCAACCGACCGAAAGCAGAATTCTAGCAGAGATTTCCGCGCTTCGGAATCCGGCAGCCCTTCAAGACTGGCTCGGGCCTGTTCGGCCTGGGCACGCGCGGCCTCGCGCGTGGCCTCCAGCGCCCCGGTGCGACGCACGATTTGCACGATGTCGGGCAGCCGCTCGACCTCGCCGTGCTCGATGGCATGGCGGATCAGCAGCCGCTCTTCTTCTGTGCCGCGTGCCATGGCGATGAGCAGCGGCAGCGTGGGTTTGCCTTCGCGCAGGTCGTCGCCGACGTTCTTGCCGAGTTCCTGCGTGTCGCCCTGGTAGTCGAGCAGGTCGTCCACGAGCTGGAAGGCCGTGCCCAGTGAGCGGCCATAGTCGGCGCAGCGCTCCTCGGTGTCGGCGTCGGCCTCAGCCAGCACAGCGCCCAGTCGCGCGCTGGCCTCGAACAGTTTGGCCGTCTTGTAGCGGATGACGCGCAGGTAGTCCTCGATCGCGAGATCGGGGTCGTGCATGTTCATCAGCTGCAGCACTTCGCCTTCAGCGATGACATTGGTGGCGTCAGCCAGCACATCAAGCACGCGCATGCGGTCGACGGACACCATCATCTGGAAGGCGCGCGAGTACAGGAAGTCACCCACCAGCACGCTGGCGGCGTTGCCGAACAGCGCATTCGCGGTCTGGCGACCGCGACGCAAGGATGACTCGTCCACCACGTCGTCATGCAGTAGGGTGGCGGTGTGGATGAATTCGACGGTGGCGGCCAGCGTGAAGCGCTCGGGGCCCTTGAAGCCCAGCGCACGCGCGAACAGCAGCACTAGGCGAGGACGAATGCGCTTGCCGCCGGCGCTGATGATGTAGTGCGCGATCTGGTTGATGAGGGCCACATCGGAGCGCAGGCGCTCGACGATGACGGCATCGACGGTCTGCATCTCCTGCGCCATGAGCTCGTCGGCGGAAGGGGTTGTGGGTGTGGAAGCCGATGAAGTCATGGGTGCTCGAAAAGTCGGCGCGGATTATAGGAAGCGCCTCGCGGCAGGCGCCGGACGCACGGGACATGGGGTGCGCCGCAAGTCGCGCGCCGGGTCGGTCAACCCAGTGTGCGGCTGGGTCATTCTCGCCGTCAGGTTAGAATCGCGGGTTCCGTGTGTCGGGGTGTCTACCGCACGCACGGATTCCCAAGAGAAAGGTCACATATGTACGCGGTCATAAAAACCGGCGGTAAGCAATACAAGGTTGCTGTCGGCGAGAAGATCAAGGTAGAACAGATTGCTGCGGACGTGGGCCAGGAGATCGTGATCGACCAAGTTCTGGCTGTCGGCAACGGCGCGGAGCTGAAGGTGGGCACGCCTCTGGTCAGCGGCGCCACCGTCACCGCCACCGTCGTGGCGCACGGCAAGCATGACAAGGTGCGTATCTTCAAGATGCGTCGCCGCAAGCACTACCAGAAGCGCCAAGGTCATCGTCAGACCTTCACCGAAATCCAGATCGGCGCGGTCAACGGCTGATCTCAGTTGCCTCAGGAGAGCTGAACCATGGCACAGAAAAAAGGCGGCGGTTCCACCCGGAACGGCCGCGACTCCAAACCGAAGATGCTGGGCGTGAAGGTGTTCGGCGGCCAGACCATCTCGGCCGGCTCGATCATCGTGCGCCAGCGCGGCACCAAGTTCCATGCCGGCACGAACGTCGGCGTGGGCAAGGACCACACCCTGTTCGCCCTCGTGGACGGCCAGGTGTCCTTCGCCACCAAGGGCGCGCTCAACCGTCAGACGGTCTTCGTCACCCCGGTCTGAGCTGACGTCCTCGTCACCATCCAAGCCCCGGCCCGCCGGGGCTTTGTCGTTTCCGACTTGACTATTCTTGCGCCATGAAATTCGTAGATGAAGCCACCATCGATGTCGCTGCGGGCGACGGGGGCGCGGGCTGCGTGAGCTTCCGGCGCGAGAAGTTCATCCCCTTTGGCGGACCCAACGGCGGCGACGGCGGTCGCGGCGGCAGCATCTGGGCTGTGGCGGACCGCAACCTCAACACGCTCATCGATTACCGCTATGCGCGCCGCCACGAGGCGCGCAACGGCGAGCCCGGCCGTGGCTCGGATCAGTTCGGCGCCGCAGGCGAGGACATCGTGCTGCGCATGCCGCTGGGCACGATCATCAAGGACGCCGAGACCGAGGAGGTGCTGACTGAGCTGCTGGTGCCCGACGAGAAGGTGCTGATCTGCAAGGGCGGTGACGGCGGGTTCGGCAACTTGCACTTCAAGAGCAGCACCAACCGCGCGCCGCGGCAGAAAACGCCGGGCTGGCCGGGCGAGAGGCGCAAGCTCAAGCTGGAGTTGCGCGTGCTGGCCGACGTGGGGCTGCTGGGCATGCCCAATGCGGGCAAGAGCACGCTCATTGCCGCCATTTCCAATGCACGGCCCAAGATCGCCGATTACCCCTTCACCACGCTGCATCCCAATCTGGGTGTGGTGCGCGTCGGGCCCGAGCAGAGTTTCGTGGTGGCCGATGTGCCGGGGCTGATCGAGGGAGCGGCCGAAGGCGCCGGCCTGGGGCACCAATTCCTGCGCCACCTGCAGCGCACGCAGTTGCTGCTGCACGTGGTGGACCTTGCGCCGTTCGACGAGAGCGTGGACCCGGTGGCGCAGGCCAAGGCCATCGTGGCCGAGCTCAAGAAGTACGACCCGACGCTGTACGAGAAGCCGCGGTGGCTGGTGCTCAACAAGCTCGACATGGTGCCTATGGAGCAGCGGGTCGCACGCGTGAAGGACTTCGTCAAGCGCTTCAAGTGGAAGGGGCCGGTCTTCGAGATCTCAGCGCTGGCGCGTGAGGGCCTGGATCCGCTGCTGCGCGCAATCTTTGACCACGTCCAGGCGCACAAGCACCCGGTGGAGCCGGAGGTCGACCCTCGCTTCGACGGCGTGCAGCGCACCGATGGAGACGCGGCATGAGCAGGGTATTGCGACAGGCGCGGCGTATCGTCGTCAAGGTCGGCTCCAGCTTGGTCACCAACGATGGACGCGGCGTGGATGCCGAGGCCATCGGCAACTGGTGCCGGCAGCTCGCGGCGCTGGCGCAGCAGGGGCGTGAAGTCATCATGGTTTCCAGCGGTGCCATTGCCGAAGGCATGAAGCGCTTGGGCTGGACAGCGCGTCCAAAGGAACTGCATGAGTTGCAGGCCGCAGCTGCCGTCGGCCAGATGGGCCTGGCACGGATGTACGAGAGCAAGCTGCGCGAACAGGGCATGGGCAGCGCGCAGGTGCTGCTCACGCATGCCGATTTGGCCGATCGTGAGCGCTATCTCAATGCACGTTCCACGCTGCTGACGCTGCTGACGCTCAAGGTGATCCCGGTCATCAACGAGAACGACACAGTGGTGACCGACGAGATCAAGGTCGGCGATAACGACACGCTGGGCGCGCTGGTAGCCAACCTGGTGGAGGCCGATGCGCTGGTGATCCTCACCGACCAGCGCGGCCTGTATTCCGCCGATCCGCGCAAGAACCCCGATGCTCGCTTCATCGACGAGGCGCCAGCCGGCACGCCGGAGTTGGAGCAGATGGCTGGCGGCGCGGGCAGCAGCATCGGCAAGGGTGGGATGATTACCAAGATCCTGGCCGCCAAGCGCGCAGCGGGTAGTGGCGCCAGCACCGTGATCGCCTATGGGCGCGAGCCTGATGTGCTGTTGCGCTTGGCTCAGGGCGAATCCATCGGCACGGCGCTGATTGCCTCGACGCCCAAGCTGGCTGCGCGCAAGCAGTGGATGGCGGATCACTTGCAGTTGCGCGGCGCTGTAGTGGTGGACGCGGGGGCTGCGGCCAAGTTGCGCGAGGAGGCCAAGAGCCTGCTGCCCATCGGTGTGGTGGAAGTGCAGGGCGAGTTTCACCGGGGCGACGTCATCGCGGTGCGCGATGCCCAGGGCGTCGAAGTGGCGCGGGGTTTGGCTAACTATTCCAGCGCCGAGGCGCGGCTGATCATGCGCAAGCCCTCATCGCAGATCGAGGTGCTGTTGGGCTATGTCAACGAGCCTGAGCTCATCGATCGGGCCAACCTCGTGCTGGCTTGAAAAAAAGGCGCGGCAGCGTCCCGGGTCATCAACGACCAGGCGCTGCGGCGCGGTGCCTGGAGCGGCTCTGCTCAGGCGCGGTTGACGGGAGTGGCCGGCGGCGCCAGCGAGGCGTCTGGCGGCTCCTCGTGGCGCTGATGCGAACGCATGCCCGCGCGCAAATAGCGGTTGTGCGGATTGGCGCGCGGCAGAAAGCGTGCGAGTTCGGTGAGCGCCATCTGATACACGTCGCGCTTGAACTCGATGACCATGTCCAGCGGCACCCAGTAGTCGTTCCAGCGCCAAGCGTCGAACTCGGGATGGTCAGTGGCGCGCAGGTTCATGTCGCAGTCGCGGCCCAGGAGCTTGAGCAGGAACCAGATCTGCTTTTGCCCCTTGTAGTGACCGCGGGCATCGCGGCGGATGTAGTGGTCGGGGACTTCGTAGCGCAACCAGTCGCGCGTACGGGCGAGCACCTTGACATGTTCGGGTCGAAGGCCCACCTCCTCGTGCAGTTCGCGGAACATGGCCTGCTCGGGCGTCTCGCCGTACTTGATACCGCCTTGCGGGAACTGCCAGGAGTGGGTACGGAGCCGTTTGCCCCAGAACACCTGATTCCGCGCGTTGAGCAGGACGATGCCGACGTTGGGCCTGAAGCCTTCACGGTCGAGCATAATCAACCCCAATTCTTGAATTGATTTGATTATTGCACCGGCTCGCTGCGGCCTGCGTTATCTCGGTAACCCCCGACTTCCGAACCCCCGGCGCACTCCACGGCGCCGTCGTGCAATCTCTTGATTTCTCATCCATGAAAGCCTCGCAGTTTTTTGTCTCCACGCTCAAGGAGGCGCCCGCCGATGCCGAGATCGTGAGCCACAAGCTCATGATGCGCGCCGGACTAATCAAGCGCCTGGGCGCGGGCATCTACAACTACATGCCCATGGGGCTGCGCGTGATCCGTAAGGTCGAAGCGGTTATCCGCGAGGAGATGAATCGCGCCGGTGCCATCGAGCTGCTCATGCCCGTGGTGCAGCCTGCCGAGCTGTGGCAGGAAACGGGGCGCTTCGACAAGATGGGGCCGGAGTTGCTGCGCGTAAAGGATCGGCACCAGCGCGACTTCATCATCCAGCCGACTTCCGAAGAGGTCGTGACAGACATCGCGCGCCAGGAGTTGCGGAGCTACAAGCAGCTGCCCAAGAACTTCTATCACATCCAAACGAAGTTCCGCGACGAGCGCCGACCCCGTTTCGGCATCATGCGCGGGCGGGAATTCACGATGAAGGACGCATATTCCTTCGATCGAGATGTGGAATCCGCCGGTCGCAGCTACGACGCGATGTTCAATGCTTACATCGCTATCTTCGACCGCATGGGCCTGCAGTACCGCGCCGTGGCGGCCGATACCGGCGCCATCGGGGGTGACCGCTCGCACGAATTCCAGGTGATCGCCGACACCGGCGAGGACGCAATCGTCTACTGCCCCAACAGCGACTTCGCCGCCAACATTGAGTTGGCCGAGGCGCTGCCGCTGCTGGCCGAGCGTGCTGCCGCCGCCGAGCCGCTGACCAAGGCGCCTACGCCGGGCAAGGCCACCTGCGCCGACGTGGCCGAACTGCTAGGCCTGCCGCTGCAGCGTACGGTCAAGTCGCTGGTGCTCGCCACCGACGATTTGGATGAAGCCGGCAAAGTCAAGAAGACCACCGTCTGGCTGTTGATGGTGCGTGGCGACCATGAGCTCAACGAGGTCAAGGCCAGCAAAATCGAAGGCCTCAAAGGGGGTTTCCGCTTTGCCACCGTGGCCGAGATCGACGCCCACTTCGGTTGCAAGCCCGGCTACCTGGGCCCTATCGGCCTGAAGCAGCCGGTGAAAGTGGTGGCTGACCGCACGGTAGCGAACATGGCGGACTTCGTCTGCGGCGCCAACGACGAGGACTTCCACTACACCGGCGCCAACTGGGGACGTGACCTGCCTGAGCCCGACGTGGTGGCCGACATCCGCAACGTCGTTGAAGGCGACCCCTCGCCGGATGGCAAGGGGCTGTTGGCGATCCAGCGCGGCATTGAGGTGGGGCACGTGTTCTACCTGGGGACCAAGTACTCCAAGGCCATGAACGCGACCTACCTGGACGAGAAGGGCAAGCCGCAGTTCATGGAGATGGGTTGCTACGGCATCGGCGTGACGCGGCTGCTGGGCGCGGCCATCGAGCAGAACCACGACGAGCGCGGGATCATTTGGCCTGACGCCATGGCGCCATTCCGTGTGGTGGTCTGCCCCATTGGCATGGACCGCAGCGAGGCGGTGCGCACCGAGGCCGAGCGGCTGTACCAGGCACTGCAGGCGCAGGGCGTGGACGTGCTGCTCGATGACCGCGGCGAACGACCTGGCGCGATGTTCGCTGACTGGGAGCTCATTGGCGTGCCGCACCGCGTGGTCATCTCCGACCGCGGCCTCAAGGAAGGCAAGCTCGAATACCAGGGCCGTCGCGACGCACAGGCCACCCCGGTGGCACTGGCCGAGATCGATGCCTTCCTGAAGGACAAGCTCGGCGTGTGAGACGCCGCGGCCTGCTGAGCACCGCCGTACTGGCACTGCCGCTGGGCAGCGCCTGGGCCGGCGCGCAGCGGGAGGAGGATCTTTCCGACGCTGTGCGCTCGGCACTCTCCGCCGCCGTGGCCGCCGCCGAGCCACCGCGGCCTGAATTTCCCAGCACCGCGCAACGCATGGCTTATCTGCGTTGGCTCACCGCCATGAGCGAGCGGTTGCAGCCGCGCAAGACCGAGTTGCGCACGCGCGTGGAGTTCCTGGAAACGCTCTGGTACGAGAGCCGCCGCGCGGGCCTGGAGCCCGATTTGGTGCTGGGCTTGGTGCAGGTGGAGAGCAACTTCCGCAAGTACGCAGTCAGTGCCGCCGGCGCGCGCGGCTACATGCAGGTGATGCCGTTCTGGGCCCGGCTCATTGGTGACGGCGACGCCAACCGCCTCTTCCACATGCAGACCAATCTGCGCTTCGGCTGCGTGATCCTGCGGCACTACCTGGAGCGCGAAGGCGGCAATCTTTTCATGGCGCTGGGCCGCTACAACGGCAGCCGCGGGCGTCCGGAGTATCCCGGCAAGGTTCTCGGCGCCCAGCGCCAATGGGTGATGCCGGGCTGAGCCGGCGCGGCCGAAGGGCTCAGTACCCCGGCTACAAGCCCTGCCAGGCGCGGGGCTGGGCAGCGACGATGCCGGCCAGCGCCAGCACGCGTTCCACGGTGTCGTCCACCATCTCGTCAATGCTGCCGGGATGGTTGTAGAAGGCCGGCAGCGGCGGAAAGACGATGCCGCCCATTTCCGTCACCGCCGTCATGTTGCGCAGATGCGCAAGGTTGAAGGGCGTTTCCCGCACCAGCAGCAATAGCCGGCGCCGCTCTTTGAGCATCACGTCGGCCGCGCGCGTGAGCAGGTTGTCACCGAAGCCATGTGCGACGGCGGCCAGCGTCTTCATGGAGCAGGGCGCAATGAGCATCGCGTCCACCGGGTGCGAGCCGCTGGCGATGCAAGCGCCTACGTCGCCGGGTGCATGTGCCTCGTCGGCCAGCGCTTCCAGCGCGCGGCGGTCGAGACCGAGCTCGTGGTGGACGTTGAGCACACCCGCGGGCGTGGCCACCAGGTGCGTGTGCACACCCAGGGTCCGCGCCCGCTGTAGCAGCTTCACGCCGTAGACCGCACCGCTGGCGCCGGTGAGGCCCACGACCAGCCGTTGCATGCTCAAGCTTGCTTGGCGTCCAGCACCTGCTGCAGCTCGCCCGCCTGGTACATCTCCATCATGATGTCCGAGCCGCCGACGAACTCGCCATTGACGTACAGCTGCGGAATGGTGGGCCAGTTGGCGTAGGTCTTGATGCCCTGGCGCACGGCCTCGTCTTCCAGCACGTTCACGGTCTGCAGATCCTGCACGCCGCAGGCCTTGAGGATCTGGACGGCGCGACCGGAGAAACCGCACATCGGGAACTGCGCGGTGCCTTTCATGAACAGCACCACGCGGTTGTTCTTCACGATGTCGTCGATGCGCTTCTGGACGTCTTCCATGGTGTCTCTGGAAATAGGGGATTCAAACAGCCGGCGTTATACGGCATGCGGCACCCCGTCGCCGTGCCATAGGGCAAAGCCCCTGGCACGGTGGCTTCAGAAGGCGTAAGAGACACCCAGCTGCAGCACCGGCCGCAGCCGCAGCTCGCGTACCGCCTCGTCCAGGTTGCGCGTCTCGGGCGCACGCAGGCCCGTGCCTGTCGTCACGCCCAAGTCGGCGCTGAAGCCCCAGCCGCCGCGCGTGGACAGGCTGCTATAGCCGATGCCCAGGTAGCCCACCGGCGGCGCATCGAAGGCCTCTTCGCCGCGCCCGGGCGTGAGCAGGCTGTTGGAGACGCTGAGAGACAACGGCGAGCCGGACGCGGCGCCCAACAGCGGCGAGCGGCTGCCCAGCAGCAGCCCGCCCGTGGCGCGCACGCCACCCACCACATGCCCTTCGCCGAAGCCCGGGCCGCTGAGATAAACGTCGCCCAGCAGCTTCATGCTGCGCAGGCCATTGCCACTTGGGGCTAGGTCGCCCCGCCAGGGCGGCGCTTGGTCCACCCCGATGCGCGCCTGCCAACGCGGCCAGGGCGCCTCATCGGGCGCCACCCGCAGGCCGCCGTCGGCCTGTGCGGCCGCACAGCCCAGCGCCATGAACCACAGGGACAGTTTCCGGATTGCCTTCATCGCGCTACCCCCTTGCCGCTCCACGGTCGCTTCATGCTACGCCGCTGCGCGGGGCCATGGCGCATGGCCTGATTGGTGCCATCCCGGGATTGCCGCCCGCCGTGAAAGAGGTTGCGGATGCCGCCTCAGCCCGGCCAGCGCCCGCCACTGCAACGCTCCTGGCCGGCGAGGTCACGGCGTGTCGCCACGGCTGTGAAGCCGCGCCGCTGCAGCACCTGGCGCGCAGCGGCACCCTGGTCGAAGCCATGTTCGAGCAGCAGCCAGGCACCAGGCTCCAGATGGGCCGGCGCACCGTCCACGATGCGTTCGATCGCCGCCATGCCGTCGGGACCGGGCGTGAGCGCCTGCAACGGTTCGTGGCGCAGCTGTGCCAGATGCGGATCGTCGCCGTCGATGTAGGGCGGATTGCTTAGCGCCAGATGCAGGCGTGGCAGCGCCAGCGCGCTCCACCAGTCGGACAGGGCAAAGCCCACCTCTAGGCCCAGGCGCTGCGCATTACCCTGGGCCACCGCCAGCGCCGAGGCACTGGCATCCAGCGCCCGCATGCACACGCGTGGTGCAGCGTGCTTGACGGCCAGGGCGATGGCGCCACTGCCGGTGCCCAGGTCCAGCACCTGCGGCGCGGGCAGCGCCGCCAGCTCGCCGGCCAGCAGCTCCAGCGCCCACTCCACCAGCGTCTCGGTGTCCGGACGCGGGTCCAGTACGTCGGACGTGACCTGCAGCATCAGCCCGTGGAACTCACGCTGGCCCAGCAGATAGGCGATGGGCATGCCATCGGCGCGGCGCGCTGCGTCGGCGTCGAAGCGCTCCCGTTGCTCCGGCGTCAGCGTGGCGTCGTCGTGTGCGAGCAGCCAGCTGCGCGGGCGTTGCAGGTGGTGCGCCAGCAGCAGCTGGGCATCGAGCCGGTCCAGGCCCAGCGCCTTGGCGCGGGTCAGGGCCTCGCGTAACGTGCCCGGCGCCAAGGAAACGTCCGGCGCCGTCATGCCAGGCCGCTGCTTTCCAGCGCAGCCAGCTGCTCGGCGGCGCGCGCGGCCTGCAGCGCGGCAATGACGTCGTCTAGCTCGCCGTCCATTACCGCGCCCAGCTTGTAGAGCGTGAGGTTGATGCGGTGGTCGGTGAGCCGGCCCTGCGGGAAGTTGTAGGTGCGGATGCGGTCGCTGCGGTCGCCGCTGCCGATGAGGCCCTTGCGCGTGGCCGCCTCCTTGGCGGCGCGCTCGCTCGATTCCTTGTCGCGCAGCCGCGCGGCCAGCACCGCCAGCGCCTTGGCCTTGTTGCGGTGCTGGCTGCGGTCGTCCTGGCACTCGGCCACCAGGCCGGTGGGCAGGTGCGTCACGCGCACCGCGCTGTCGGTCTTGTTGATGTGCTGGCCGCCGGCGCCGCTGGCGCGGAAGGTGTCGATGCGCAGCTCCGCCGGGTTGAGCGTGACCTCCTCGGCCTCGTCGGGCTCGGGCATCACCGCCACGGTGCAGGCGCTGGTGTGGATGCGGCCCTGGCTCTCGGTGGCGGGCACGCGCTGCACGCGGTGGCCGCCGCTCTCGAAGCGCAGCCGGCCGTAGGCGCCGTCGCCCTCGATCCGGAAGACGACTTCCTTGTAGCCGCCGAGCTCGGAGTCGCTCTGGCTCATTACCTCGGTGCGCCAGCCCTGGCGCTCGCAGTAGCGCAGGTACATGCGCGCCAGGTCGCCCGCGAAGAGCGCGGACTCGTCGCCGCCGGTGCCGGCGCGGATCTCCAGGAAGGCGTTGCGCGCGTCGTCCGGGTCGCGCGGCAGCAGGGCGGTCTGCAGCTTGAGCTCCAGCCGCTGCAGCTCGGCCTCGGCGCTGGCGATCTCCTCGCGCGCCATGTCGGCCATGTCCGGGTCTTCCAGCAGCTCGCGCGCGGTGGCGAGGTCCTGCTCGCGCTGCTGGTAGAGGCGGAAATCCGCCACCACCTCGGCCACCTCGGCCTGCTCGCGCGAGAGCGCGCGCCAGCGCTTGATGTCCGACATCAGTTGCGGGTCGGCCAGCGTGGCGTCGAGCTCGGCCTGGCGCATGGCCAAGCGTTCGAATTGGGGGCGCAGGGTGTCTTTCATGGGCGAAAGCGCCGCGCACACGGCAGCCCCGCGCACGACGGCGGCAGGGCAGGGGCCGCTAGCGGCCGCCTTCGGCTTCGGGATTGCGGCTGGTCTGGCGCAGGAACAGGCGTGACACCGTGTGCGCCACCTGCTCGCGCTGCGGGCCGTCGGCCGCGTGCAGTTCGGCAAAGGTGCCGTGCAGCATCTTCTGCGTCAGGCCGCGGCTGAGGGCTTCCAGCACGGCGTCGATGTCCTCGCCGCGCGCCAGCAGCTTGCGCGCGCGCGCAAGCTCGGCGGCACGCCAGCGGTCGGCCTGCTGGTTCAGGGCCTGGATCAGCGGAACGCTGCCGCGCTGGTCCAGCCAGTGGCTGAAGCTCTGCACGCCTGCGTCGATGATGGCTTCCGCTTGCCGCACGGCGGCCTGGCGCTTCTCGCCGGCGCTCTGCACCAGGGCCGAAAGGTCGTCCACGGTGTAGAGATAGACGTCGGAGAGCTGCGCGATCTCGGGCTCGATGTCGCGCGGCACGGCCAGGTCCACCATGAACATCGGGCGATGCCGCCGCGCCTTGAGCGCGCGCTCCACGGCACCCAGGCCGATGATGGGCAGGGTGCTGGCGGTGCAGGAGATGACCGCGTCGTACTCGTGCAGGCAGCCCGGCAGGTCAGCCAGGCGCAGCGCCTGGGCGCCGAAGCGGCCGGCCAGCTTCTCGCCGCGCTCCAGCGTGCGGTTGGCCACGGCCATGGCCTTGGGCTCGCGCGCGGCGAAGTGGGTGGCCACGAGCTCGATCATCTCGCCCGCGCCCACGAACAGCACCTTGATGTCGCGCAGATCCTCGAACAGCTGCGAAGCCAGCCGCACCGCGGCGGCAGCCATGCTGATGGAGTGGCTGCCGATCTCGGTGGAGGTACGCACCTCCTTGGCCACGGAGAAGCTGCGCTGGAAGAGCTGGTGCAGCGTCGTGCCCAGCGTGCCGGCGGACTCCGCCTGACGCACGGCCTGCTTCATCTGGCCCAGGATCTGCGGCTCGCCCAGCACCATGGAGTCCAGCCCCGAAGCGACGCGGAAGGCGTGGCGCGCGGCCTCGCGGTTCTCCATCACGTAGCTGCAGGACTCCAGCTGCGCACCCGCGACGCCGCCCTGTTCGGCCAGCCAATCGATCGCCGGGCGCACCAGCTCGCACGCGCGGCCGGGATCGGCGGCCACGTACAGCTCGGTGCGGTTGCACGTGGAGACCAGCGCCGCTTCGGGCATGGCGCGCTGCAGCCGCTCGCGGAAGCCGCGCAGGGCCGGCGAGAGCTGCTCGGCACCGAACGCGAACCGCCCGCGCAGGTCCAGCGGAGCGGTCTGGTAGTTCAGGCCAAGGGCGAAGACGCTCATGTCGGGAATTGTATGATCTGCCGTTTGGACCGGTTTTCCGGCCGGTTATGGTCGCCGCCGCGCGCGCCGCGGTCCTTGACCGACATCAAGCCCACGAGAAGACACGAGGAAGCGCACCATGGGTCCGCTGGATGCGCTGTGGCATCTGCTCGATTTTTTTGCACCCGCGCTGAGCGTGGGCCTGCTGGGAGCCTCGGCCGCCAAGCTGTACTGGCGCCGCGAGCTGGCTGCGGTGCCCTGGCGAGGCCTCGCGCAATGGGGCTGCGCCGGCGCGGCCCTGGCACTGCTGGCCATGCTCGTGATCAGTGGGCGCGACGGACGCATGCTCAATTACGGCGTCATGGCGTTGAGCTGCGCTTTAAGCCTGTGGTGGGCTGGTTTCGGCCGGCGGGCGTCCCGTTTGTAGGAAATCGACGCGACCCGCGTCGGCGCTCGCCCGACTGCAGCGGCGAATGCCTGACATCCGTTAGCGCCGGAAACCGGCACGCGCGTTGCTTTGTTCTGGCTGTGCAGTGTCCGCCGCCGGCGGCACAGTGAGATCGTCAAGCACCGAACAATGCAGGAGAAGGCCATGTCCCAGACCCTTGCCCAGTCCGTCGAAGCCTACGAGATCCGCTTTCCCTCGCTGTACCGCGAGGGCCACGCGCTGGCCTTCCCTTGTGACCGCGATGGTCACGTCGACCTGGACGCGCTGAGCGAGCGCGCCAAGGGCAACTACCTGTTCGCCCGCGCGATGGTGGGCCGCGAATTCGCCACGCCGCGCGTGCAGCTCAGCGACCTGCACTGAACCCGCCGCTGTCCAGGCCACGGCATGTGCCACGGCCCGAGGGAGGCTTGAGCGCGTTCAGGCCGCGGCGTCGTCTGCGCGCAGGACCAGCTCGCCGCGCAGCGAATGTGGCAGCGCCTGGGTGATACGCGCTTCGACCATCTGCCCCACCAGGCGCGGCTGGCCCCTGAAGTTGACGATGCGGTTGCACTCGGTGCGGCCCATGAACTCGGACGGGTCCTTGCGCGACGGGCCTTCAACCAGGATGCGCTGCACCGTGCCGACGCGGCTGTCGCTGATGCGGCGCACGTTGGCTTCGATCAGCGCCTGCAGTTGCTGCAGCCGCTTGAGCTTCAGGTCCTGGGGCGTGTCGTCGTGCAGCGCCGCGGCTGGCGTGCCCGGGCGCGGCGAGAACACGAAGCTGAAGCTGGCGTCGAAGCCCACGTCCTCGATCAGCTTGAGCGTGCGCTCGAAGTCCTCCTGCGTCTCGCCGGGGAAGCCGACGATGAAGTCGCTGGAGAGGCTGATGTCCGGCCGCACCGCGCGCAGCTTGCGCACCGTGCTCTTGTATTCCAGCGCCGTGTAGCCGCGCTTCATGGCCATGAGCACGCGGTCGCTGCCGTGCTGCACCGGCAGGTGCAGATGGCTCACGAGCTGCGGCACCTTGGCGTAGACGTCGATGAGCCGCTGCGTGAACTCGTTGGGGTGGCTGGTGGTGTAGCGGATGCGCTCGATGCCGGGAATCTCGGCCACGTATTCGATCAGCAGCGCGAAGTCGGCGATCTCGCCGCTGTCGCCCATCCGGCCGCGATAAGCATTGACGTTCTGGCCCAGCAGCGTGACTTCCTTGACGCCCTGGTCGGCCAGTCCGGCAACCTCCGTGAGCACGTCCTCGAAGGGGCGGCTCACCTCCTCGCCGCGGGTGTAGGGCACCACGCAATAGCTGCAGTACTTGGAGCAGCCCTCCATGATCGACACGAAGGCCGAAGCGCCTTCCACACGCGCGGGCGGCAGGTGGTCGAACTTCTCGATCTCGGGAAAGCTGATGTCCACCTGCGGCCGGCGCTGGTCCTGGCGCGCTTGGATCATCTGCGGCAAACGGTGCAGGGTCTGCGGCCCGAACACCATGTCCACGTAGGGCGCGCGCTCGATGATGGCCGCGCCTTCCTGGCTCGCCACGCAGCCGCCCACGCCGATGAGCACGCCCTTTTTCTTGAGGTGCTTGACGCGGCCGAGGTCGGAAAAGACTTTCTCCTGTGCCTTCTCGCGCACCGAGCAGGTGTTGAACAGGATCAGGTCGGCCTGTTCGACGTCGTCGGTGGGTTCGTAGCCTTCGACGGCCTTGAGCACGTCGGCCATCTTGTCCGAGTCGTACTCGTTCATCTGGCAGCCGAAGGTGCGGATGAATACTTTCTTGGCGCTCATGGGAGGGTCCTTCAGCGAAAGGAGGCGGCACGCTGCGGTCCAGGCCTGCGCGTGGCCGCGGCCCGTCCCTGTGAAGGGCGACGCAGCGCCGGCACAGCGGACATGGTGTAGAGCCAGGGGCTGTGGGTGCGGGCAGCAAGGCCCGCGGGGAAACGCGGATTTTAGTCGCCGCCCAGCAGCCGGGCCGGCAGCGCGCCGCGCAAGGCGTTGCAAATGCTCAGGTTCTGTGCGCGTGCCAGGTCCTCGCGCCGCAGGCTGCGTTCCTGGGCGCCGAGTTCTTCCATCAGCACCTCGCGCATCACGCCGGGCAGGGCGCCGTCAGCCAGCGGCGGCGTCCACCAGTGGCCGTCGAGCTGCACAAAGACGTTGCTGCGACCGCCTTCGATGAGCCGGCCATCGAGCGTGAAGAACAACGTGTCGAAGGCGCCTGCGGCCTCGGCTGCGCGCACGCCGGCGTCATAGCGCGCGCGCAGCGTGCTCTTGTGGCGCGACAGCGGCGAGGGTTCCAGCGGCTCATCGGCCAGCAGCAGCCCGGCCGGCCCGGCAGGCAAGGGCGCCAACGGCGCCAGCGTGAGGCTGACGCGGCCGTCGTGGGCCAGCGCCACGCGCACGCGATGCGGCACGCCCTGGGGCAGGGTGGTCAACGCGGCATCGAGATGCCGGCGCACCAGGGGCTCATCGAGCCTGAAGCCGAGCGCCTGCGCGCTGCGCCGCAACCGCGCCAGGTGCCGCTCCAGATGCCTGAGCCCTAGGGGTTGTTGCGCGAACAGCGTCTCGAAAAGCTCGAACTCGTGGCCCAGTCCTGTGGCGAACCGGGCTTTGAGCCGACACTCCTCGAACTCGGAAGCAGGGTCACTGTCGAGCACGATGCCGGCACCGACACCCAAGCGCACACAGCGCAGGCCATCCTCGCTTTCGGGGCCGAGCACCAGCGTGCGGATTGCCACCGAGCAGCAGAAGTCGCCGCAGGCCGCGTCGCCTTGCGGCGCATCGAGCCAGCCGATGGCGCCGCAGTAGAGGCCACGCGGCGTGCTCTCCAGCTCGGCGATGAGCTGCATCGTGCGCAGCTTGGGCGCGCCGGTGATGGAGCCGCAGGGGAAGGCGGCGCGCAGCAGCGTGGGCAGGTCCAGCCCCGGGCGCGGCCAGGCCTCGATGGTGGAGGTCATCTGCCACACCACGCCATGGGGCTCCACGGTGAACAGCGCCGGCACGCGCACCGAGCCGGTCTGCGCGATGCGGCCCAGGTCGTTGCGCAGCAGGTCCACGATCATCAGGTTCTCGGCCCGGTTCTTGGTGTCCTGGGCCAGTGCCTGGGCAACGGCGGCGTCCTCGGCCGCGTCGGCGCAGCGCGCGGCGGTGCCCTTCATCGGGCGTGCCGTCAGCAGTCCCCGCTCGTGGCGCAGGAACAGCTCCGGCGAGCACGACAGCACGCAGCCGCCTTCGGGCAGCTGGATGAAGGCGCCGTAGGGCACGCTCTGGCGCTCGCGCAGCCGGCGGTACAGGCGCAGCGGCTCGCCGTAGGCCTGGCCGTCCAGGCGGTAGGTGAAGTTGACCTGGTAACTCTCGCCGGCGCGGATGGCGGCGTGGATGCGTTCGATGGCGGCCTCGAAGTCCGCACGCTCGATGCTGGGCTGCAGCGGCAGCAGCCCGGCCGTGGGCAGTCCCGGCAGGGCAGCTTCCTGCGTCGCGAGCCAGGCATGGGCCTCGTCGCGCGAGAGGTGGCGCAGCTCGCTGAACATCAGCAGCCGCAGGCTGGCGCCGTCGTCCGGGCCCAGCGCCTCGTGGCCCGCTCGCAGCAGCTTGGCGCCCCATTCGTAGTCGGCCAGCAGCAGCGCGTGCAGGCCGGCGCGCTGGTCGGCCTCGACTGCGGCGCATACCGCTTCGAGCGCGCGCGGGTCGGTGCAGCGGTGTTCGCGCACGAAGCCGCTGTAGAGCCGGCTGCGCGGCGCATCGAGCGTGGCGGTGCAATCGTCGAGCAGGGCGAAGATCGTCATGGCGCTGAGCATGCCCATTGCTGCAACCCAGCGGGGCACTGGTTGCGGCGCGTACAAAGCGAAAAGCCCTGCAGGCTTGTGGCCTGCAGGGCTTTCTTGTCTGGTGGCGCTTCAGGGACTCGAACCCCGGACCTGCGGATTATGATTCCGTCGCTCTAACCGACTGAGCTAAAGCGCCTGCGAGACCGCCATTCTATCGATATTTTTGACTTCGGTGCAAGCCCCTTAGCGAATTCATCAGACAATTTCTTCATGTTCAGCTTTTTCAAGAAGAAGGCGCCCCCGCCGCCGGCCCCGCTGCAGGACTCTCCTGCCGCCGCGCCCGCCGTGTCCGAGGTGCCTGTCGTCCCGCCGGCCACCGAAGCGCCGGCGGCGCGCAGCGGGTGGCTCGGCGGCCTGTTCGGCAAGTCCGCCCCCATGCCCGCGCCTGCACCCGCCGCGCCGGCCCAGGTGTCCGTCGATCAGCCGGAGGTGGAGGAGACCACCGAAAAGCCCGGTGCCCCGCGCGCAGGCTGGATGGAGCGCCTCAAGCAGGGTCTGCGCAAGACCGGCAGCGGTATCGCGCAGGTCTTCACCGGCACCAAGATCGATGAGGACCTGTACGAGCAGCTCGAAGAGGCGCTGCTGATGGCCGACGCCGGCGTCAAGGCCACCGAGCACCTGCTCAAGGACCTCAGGCGCCGCGTCAAGGAGGCCAAGGCCACCGACCCGGCAGCCGTCAAGGCGCTGCTGGTCGATGCCATCGCCGAGCTGCTGGCGCCGCTGGAAAAGCCGCTGAGCATCGGCGAGGCCTCGCCCACGGTAATGATGGTCGTGGGCGTCAACGGCGCGGGCAAGACCACCAGCATCGGCAAGCTCACGCGGCACCTTGCCGATGCCGAGCAGCGCGTGCTGCTGGCCGCGGCCGACACCTTCCGCGCCGCCGCGCGAGAGCAGCTGGCGGTGTGGGCGGGGCGCAACCGCGTGGAGATCGTGAGCCAGGAGGGCGGTGACCCGGCGGCCGTGACCTACGACGCCGTTGTGGCCGGCCGCGCGCGCGGCTGCGACGTCGTCATCGCCGACACCGCGGGCCGCCTGCCCACGCAGCTGCACCTGATGGAGGAGCTCAAGAAGATCCGCCGCGTCATCACCAAGGCCCAGGCCGACGCGCCGCACGAAGTGCTGCTGGTGGTGGATGGCAACACCGGCCAGAACGCGCTGACGCAAGTAAAAGCCTTCGACGAGGCGCTGCAGCTCACGGGCCTGATCGTCACCAAGCTTGACGGCACGGCCAAGGGCGGCGTGCTCGCCGCCATCGCGCGCGAGCGCCCGGTGCCGGTGTACTTCATCGGCGTGGGCGAGAAGCTGGAAGACCTGGAAACCTTCAACGCGCGCGAGTTCGCGCAGGCCTTGTTGGGCTGATTCCAACTTCAAGTCGTCAGTGAAAGTTCACCGTTCGCCCTGAGCTTGTCGAAGGGCCTGTCGGCCGGTTGTGCCAGGGGCTTCGACAAGCTCAGCCCGAACGGGTTTTCTTTCAGTACC
>JAEYPG010000571.1 GCA_023410975.1 Pseudomonadota bacterium | reverse complement strand
TTGCTGGTGGGCGCGGGCGGCGCAGGCGCGGGCGTGCTGGGCCCGCTGCTGCAGGCGGCGCCGGCGGAGCTGGTGGTGGTCAACCGCACCGACGAGCGCGCGCAGGACCTGGTGCTGCGCCACGCCGAGCTGGCCCGGGAGCGCGGCGTGCGGCTGCACACGGCCTCGATGTCGGCGCCGGGCGCGGGCTTCGACGTGGTGATCAACGCCAGCGCCAGCAGCCTGGAGGGCGCCGCGCCCTCCCCGGTGCCGGAGGCGGTGCTGCGTCCGGGCACCCTGGCCGTGGACCTGATGTACGGCCCCAAAGCCGAACCCTTCATGGACTGGGCGCGCCAGCATGGCGCCGAGCCGCGCGACGGCCTGGGCATGCTGGTGGAGCAGGCCGCGGAGGCCTTCGAGCTCTGGCGCGGCGTGCGTCCCGACACGGCTCCGGTGATGGCGGCGCTGCGCGCGCTCAAGGGCTGAGCGGGGCGGCAGCCGATGGGAGCGGTCTCACCGGTCCGTGCGAGCCAGGCGGGCAAGGCGCGCGGCGTGCTGCACCAGGCAGCGCGGCTGCTGGCGCTGGTGGCGATCTGCGTGCTGGCGCTGCAGATCTACTTCGTCGCGCGCATCGCGCTGATGCGCTGGGTCGATCCGGCCTCCACCACCTTCGAGCGCAGCGAGGCCTGGCGGCTGCTGCGCGAGGAGGGCCGCATCACCTGGGCGCAGCGGTGGGTGGACGGCGAGCGCATCTCGCCGCACCTCAAGCGCGCCGTGATCGCCAGCGAGGACGCGGGCTTCACCCAGCACGGCGGCGTGGAGTGGGACGCGATCGAGGGCGCCTGGAACAAGAACCAGCGGGCGCAGGCGCGCGCGGAGAAGCTCAACGAGTTGGCCAGCCGGCGCGCCGCCGCGCGCGGGCGCGAGCCGCCACCGGTGGCGGCGCCCAAGGTCATCGGCGGTTCCACCATCACGCAGCAGCTGGCGAAGAACCTGTTCCTGGACGGCGAGCGCACGCTGGTGCGCAAGGGCCAGGAGCTGCTCATCACGCTCACGCTGGAGGCGCTGCTGGACAAGCGCCGCATCCTGGAGATCTACCTCAACCACGTCGAATGGGGCGAAGGCGTGTTCGGCGCGCAGGCCGCGGCGCGGCACTACTTCCGCGTGGACGCGGCCAACCTGAGCCTGGCTTCAGCGGCGAGGCTGGCGGTGATGCTGCCGGCGCCCAAGCGCTTCGAGCAGCGGCCGGCTTCGCCATACCTGGTCTCGCGCGCCGCCACCATCGCCGCGCGCGCCGGCGCGGTGCAGCTGCCCTGAGGCCGCCGGAGTGGCCGCTCTGCCCGGCTGCGCCCCCGGGGCGAACCCGCCCTGTGGGCGCAGCGCCATCAGGGTTGGTACGGAGCCCGGGTGCGGCTTCCTAGAATGGATCGCATGGCTACAGCACAGAGCGCCGAGCTCGCTGCCGCCGCCGCAAGGCTGGTGGTCGAGGAAGGCATGGAATACGGGCCGGCCAAGAAGCGCGCCGCGCGCGACCTGGGCCGGGGGCGCAGCACCGAGCTGCCCAGCAACGAGGCGGTGGAGGAACAGGTGCGCGAGTACCTGCAGATCTTCTGCGCCGACACCCAGCCCGGCGAGTTGACGGCGCTGCGTCGGCTGGCGCTGCGCTGGATGCAGCGGCTGGCGGAGTTTCGCCCGCACCTGGCGGGCGCGGCTTGGCGCGGCACGGCCACGCGGCTGTCCAGCGTGCACCTGGACCTGTACTGCGACGATCCCAAGTCGGCCGAGATCGGGTTGCTGAACCAGGGCATCGACTACGAGCTGGTGGGCCAGCAGTCCCGCGGCTCGGGCCAGGACCCCTACGACGTGCTCAGCGTCAGCAGCCGCAGCCAGGAGTTGGGCGAACTTGTCACCGTGTTCCTGCACATTCGCGACCACGACGAGCTGCGCGGCGCGCTCAAGCCCGATGCCACGGGCCGCACGCTGCGCGGGGACACCACGGCGCTGCGCCGCCTGCTGGAAGAACAGGACGACGCGCCATGAGGCGCCGCCTCTGGCTCACCACGGCCGCCGTGGCGGCCGCGGGCGGCGCGGGCTTGGCCTGGTGGCGCATGCAGCCGCGGGGCCAGCCGGTATCGCAGGCACTGTGGACGCAACAACTGGAGCGTCCGCAGGGAGGCAGCCTGGCGCTGTCCACGCTGCGCGGCCAACCGCTGCTGCTGAACTTCTGGGCCACCTGGTGTCCTCCCTGCGTCAAGGAAATGCCCGAGCTCGACCGCTTCAGCCGCGACTTCGCCCAGCACGGGGGCCGTGTGCTGGGCGTGGCCATCGACGGCGCGGCGCCGGTGCGCGAGTTCCTGCAGCACCGTCCCGTGAGCTACGACATCGTGCTGGCGGGGTTGGCCGGCAGCGAGCTGATGCGCCGGCTCGGCAACCAGGCCGGCGTACTGCCCTTCAGCGTGCTGCTCGATGCCGAAGGCAACTTACGCAAGCAACACAGTGGCGAGACGACCCGCGAAGAACTTTCGCGCTGGGTGGCCGAGCTCGGGTAAAACCCTGAGCCGGCTCGACCCCAGACGTAACAGAAGGCATCTCCTGTCGTAACCGATTGTTGAGCCTGCTCAACAAGTTGACGGGCCGATTTTTTGCGAACGCGACGGCAACCGCATGCAAAACGCGTAAAGTTCGGCCCTTTGCATTTTCGGGGGTGGTTCAACCCGCACCGAAAACGACGTTCGGCAAACCGGGAAGCTGTTACTTTTTGCAAGCAGCCCGGCCGTGTTGAAGACGGCAGATGCCGGACGTTGAGGACGTACCAACGCATTGAAAAGGTGCAGCAGCCGTGAGGAGTTTGCGGCTGCCACCGAAGGCCCTGGAGAAGCTGATGGACCTGCGCAAGCTCAAGACCTTGATCGACCTCGTGTCGGAATCGAACATCTCCGAGCTGGAGATCACAGAGGCCGATGGCAAGGTCCGCATCGTCAAGGCCGACCCGGCCACCGCCGCGATGGCGGCAGCGGCGGGCATGGCCGCGCCGGCCCCGGTGCTGCAAGCGGCCCCGGCACAACTGGCGCCTGTGGCGCCTCAGGCAGCCGCAGCGCCCGTGGCGCCGGCGGCCATCACGGGCCACGTGGTGAAGTCGCCGATGGTGGGCACGCTCTACCGCGCCTCCACCCCGGGCGGCAAGCCGTTCGCGGACGTCGGCCAGGCCGTCAAGGAAGGCGAGACGATCTGCATCATCGAGGCCATGAAGATCATGAACGAGATCGAGGCCGACAAGACCGGCACCATCACGCAGGTGCTGTGCGAGAACGGCCAGGCGGTGGAATACGGCCAGCCGCTGTTCGTCATCGAGTGATCCAGCCCCTGCGGCTCGGACTGGAAAATTACCGTTCGGGCTGAACCCGGCGAAGCCCTGAGGCCCGGCAGGCCTGCAAGCTTTCGACGGGTTCAGGACCAACGGAAATTGGGACTAGCCCCCGCCGCGACGGCCTTCCCCGGGCGCGCGGCGGCTGCAGAGAAAGCAGCATGTTCAAGAAGATATTGATCGCCAACCGCGGCGAGATCGCCCTGCGCATCCAGCGCGCCTGCCGCGAACTGGGCGTGAAGTCGGTGGTGGTGTATTCGGAGGCCGACCGCGACGCCAAGTACGTGCGCCTGGCCGACGAGGCGGTGTGCATCGGCCCGGCGGCCTCGGCGCAGAGCTACCTCAACATGCCCGCCATCATCTCCACCGCGGAGGTGACGGATGCCGAGGCTATCCACCCTGGCTACGGCTTCTTGTCGGAGAACGCCAACTTCGCCGAGCGCGTGGAGAAAAGCGGCTTCACCTTCATCGGCCCCACGCCCGAGTCGATCCGCATCATGGGCGACAAGGTGGCGGCCAAGCAGGCCATGATCAAGTCCGGCGTGCCCTGCGTGCCGGGCTCCGAGGGCGCGCTGCCCGAGGACCCGAAGGAGATCATCCGCATCGCGCGCGCCATCGGTTACCCGGTCATCATCAAGGCCGCCGGCGGCGGCGGCGGGCGCGGCATGCGCGTGGTGCACACCGAAGCGGCGCTGATCCACGCCGTGCAGACCACGCGCCAGGAAGCGGGCGCGGCCTTCGGCAACCCGGCCGTGTACATGGAGAAGTTCCTGGAGAACCCCAGGCACATCGAGATCCAGATCCTGGCCGACGAGCACAAGAACGCCGTGTGGCTGGGCGAGCGCGACTGCTCGATGCAGCGCCGCCACCAGAAGATCATCGAGGAGGCGCCGGCGCCGGGCATTCCGCGCCGCCTCATCGACCGCGTGGGCGACCGCTGCGCCGCCGCGTGCAAGAAGATCGGCTACCGCGGCGCGGGCACCTTCGAGTTCCTGTACGAGAACGGCGAGTTCTACTTCATCGAGAAGAACACGCGCGTGCACGTGGAGCACCCGGTGACGGAGCTGGTGTCGGGCATCGACATCGTGCAGATGCAGATCCGTGTGGCCGCCGGCGAGAAGCTGCCGTTCACGCAGCGCCAGGTGCAGACGCGCGGCCACGCCATCGAGTGCCGCATCAACGCCGAGGACCCGTACAAGTTCACGCCCTCGCCGGGGCGCATCACCATGTGGCATCCGCCCGGCGGCCCGGGCGTGCGTGTGGACTCGCACGCCTACACCAACTACTTCGTGCCGCCGCACTACGACTCGATGATCGGCAAGATCATCGTCTACGGCGACTCGCGCGAGCAGGCGCTGGCGCGCATGCGCACCGCACTGGACGAGACCGTGGTCGAAGGCATCCAGACCAACATCCCGCTGCACCGCGAGCTGATGGTGGACGCCAACTTCATTGAAGGCGGCACCAGCATCCACTACCTGGAAGGCTGGCTGGCGCAGCGCAAGCGGTAAAGGAGCGGCCCATGTTCGAACTGGTGCTGCGTGCGCCGGAGGCACTGGTGGAACCGGTGTCCGAGGCGCTGATGGAAGAGCTGGAGGCGCTGTCGGTGTCGGTGGAAGACGCCGACGTCGACACCGAGGCCGAGCAGGCGCTCTTTGGCGAGCCGGGCATGCCCGCGCCCAAGAGCGGCTGGCAGCGTTCGACGCTCAAGGCGCTGTTCGCCCAGGAGGCGCAGGCCACAGAGGCCGCCACGCTGCTGCTGGCGCAGGAATGGGCGACCGAGCTGCAGGTGCAGTCGCTGCAGGAGGTGGCGGACCAGGACTGGGTGCGCCTGACGCAGTCGCAGTTCGCGCCGGTGGAGATCACGCCCACGTTCTGGATCGTGCCGAGCTGGCATGAGGCGCCGCAGCAGGCGCAGCAGGTGATTCGGCTCGATCCGGGCCTGGCCTTCGGTACCGGCACGCACCCGACCACGCGCATGTGCCTGCGCTGGATCGCGCAGCAGGACGCTGAGCGCCGCGCGCGCTGGCAGCGCGTGCTCGACTACGGCTGCGGCTCCGGCATCCTGGCCATCGGCGCGGCGCTGCACGGCGCCCAGGAGATCGATGCCGTGGACATCGACCCCGCAGCGGTGCAGTCCACGCTGGACAACGCGCAGGCCAACGGCGTGACGCTTCGCGCCGGGCTGCCAGAGCTGGCGCAGGGCCAGTATCCGCTGGTGCTGGCCAACATCCTGGCCACGCCGCTGAAGCTGCTGGCCCCGCTGCTGGCCGGGCACGTGGCCCCAGGCGGCGACTTGGTGCTGGCCGGCATCCTGGAGCGCCAGGCCGACGAGCTGAAGGCGGCCTACGCACCGTGGTGCGAGCTGCAGGTCGGCGATGCCGAGGATGGCTGGGTGCTGATGACGGCGCGCCTGGCCGGCCAGGGCTGACCCGGCCATGAGCCAGGCCGCGCGCTGTCCCCACTGCCGCACGGTCTTCCGTGTGCAGCCGCAACAGTTGCAGGCTTCGGACGGATGGGCGCGTTGCGGCCAGTGCGGCGAGGTGTTCAACGCGCTGCAGGCGCTGGTGGCGATGCCGCCCGCGCCGGCCCGCACAGGGGCGTCGCTGGACCGCAATCCGCCGCCGGTGTCGTCGCTATACCGCCGGGCCGAGCCCACGCCGGCCTCGATGCCGCCGGGCAGCGGCACGCCCGCGACGGC
>JAEYPG010000565.1 GCA_023410975.1 Pseudomonadota bacterium | reverse complement strand
CGTGGCCAGCTTCTCCAGCACCGGCACGCTCAACGGCAGCGGCACGCTGACGGCGGGCAGCTACGCGCTGGGCAACGGCACCGTGGTCAACGCCAACCTGGGCACGGGCCAGCTCGCCACCTCGGGCGCCGTGGCGCTCAACGGCGCCAGCGCGGCGCAGACCGTGGAGGTCGGCAGCGGCGTGCTGCAGTTGGGTGCGGCGCATCGCTTGGCTTCTACGGCCCGTGTGAACGTTGCCGGCCAGCTGGCATTGGGCGGAGACGAAGCCATCCAGCGTCTAGGCGGCAATGGAACGGTCCAACTGCGCTCCGGCGCATTCAGCGTCGCCGAGGGTTCCTTTGCCGGCAACCTGGCCGGTACGGGCTCGCTCATCAAGACGGGGGCAGGGACGCTGACGCTCATGGGCAACAGCAGCTACGACGGAGTGGCACTGGTACAAGCCGGCACGCTGGCCGTGCAGGGCTCGCTGTGCGGCAGCGGCGGCATCCAGGTGGGCAACGGCGGCACGCTTGGCGGCGCCGGATTGGTCTGCAACAGCGTCAGCGTGCAAGACGGGGGCCGCTTGTCCCCGGGCAATTCACCGGGCATGCTGACTGTCCAGGGCAATGTCACGCTCCAGGCGCAGAGCCTGTTCGACGTGGACATCGACGGCCACTACAACGCGGCCGGTGGCGCAGGCAGCCATGACCGCATCGTGCTCGATGGCGTGGGCACCAGGTTCCAGGCCGGCGGTGTCATTCGTCCGGTCATGCGCGGCATCAGTGGTTCAGCGCGCAACGACTTCGTAGCGCGCGCCGGCGATGTCTTCACGGTGGTCGAGGCCCCGCAGGGCTCGGTTTCCGGCGCCTTCAGCGGCATTGCGCAGCCGACCAGCGGCGGGCTGGCGGCGAACAGCCGCTTCGATGTGCTGTACCTGCCCACCCAGGTTCAACTCGCGGTGACCCCTGACAACCTGGCACTGGCCGTCGCCCAAGCCGGCGCCCGACGCAATGCAGTCGCCGTGGCGGCCGCAGCCGACGGTGTGCGGCCTTCCGCTGTCTCCAACACCGGTACTGCCCAAGAAGCATTCTTCAAGGGCCTGGCGGGCAAGACCGAAGCGCAAGTCGCAACCCTGTTCAGCGGCATGACGGGCGAAGCACATGCCACCTCGCTGGCGCATGCCAATTTCCAAAGCTGGGCACTGCGCGATGCCATCTTCAACCGCCGACCTGTGAAGGACTGCAAGGACGACTCGTCCACGCAGTCGGCGGACTGCCGCGGCTTCTGGGTGGACTTCAGCCGCAGCCAGCAGCGCTTCAAGGCCGACGACTGGGCGGGGGCCTCAACCATGTCGGGCAACTTGAGCGCGGCCGGCGTGGAGCAGTCCTTCCGCAACCTGGGTACGCTTGGCATTGCGCTGGGCGTGCACCAGGGCGGCGTGAGCGGCGACGTCGCCAGCAGTTCCCTGCTGGGCGTCCAGCTCTCCGGCTACGGCACGCTGGCCACGCGCTGGGGATCCTTCACGCAGGTGCTGGGCCTGGGCAGCACCAAGCACGAGATCGGGCGCTCCACGGACCTTTATCAAACCCCTGCCCTGCGAAACAGCACGGAATATCGGTCCTGGCGCATCTACTCCGACAGCCGTCTCGCAACACCGCTGCTCAGCCAAGGGACCTTCTCCCTGGCCAGCATCACGGGTCTGCGCTTGGATTATCTGCGCCGCGGCCAAGTCAGCGAGGCGGGCAGCGTTCCGACGGCCCTGACGATGGCACGCTACAGCAAGCTGGACGCGCAGGCTGACCTGGGCGTGGAAATCCGCCACACCTACCTCCGCAACGACAGCCGCACGGGGTATGGAGTGATCGACGCGCTGTACTCGCGCAAGCTCTCGGGCCACAGCTCCGTGAATACCGCCGCGTCGATGTACGGTGCCAGCTGGGACGTGCGCTCGGCCGATCAGGGCGCCAACTTTTTGACGCTGGGCATCGGCTTGACCGACCAGGGCAAGACTCACAGCTTCTCGGTGCGCGCGACGGCCCGCTTCTCCGAGACTGGCTTCCAGGGCAACGGCGTGCAGGTGAGCTCGACGCTCAAGTGGTAAGGCGGCCACAGGGCTTGCCCTGCACGGCGTCGTCGAGCAAAGGCCCTTCGGGGCCTGTTCACGACGCTGCTCTCCAGGGCCTCTGAACGACAAGCCGGCAGGCCCGCAAGCGACATCCGTAGGCATGCCCAGCAAGCTGCCCAACGCACGAACCCCATGCTCCGATCCATGGCGCCCTGCTCTGCCTTACGCCGCGGAAGGCGCCTGACCTCCCCCGGTGCTTGGGCACTGCAGCGCAGGAGCGATTCCGGCTTCCTGAGCAAGGCGCCATCCGACGTCTCACGACAGGGCAGCTCGTGTAGCGCTGTCAAGCGAGCCGCCTCGCGTGTCTGCGCGAGCGTCACGCCTGGGTAAGCGCCCAGGCCCATGTCCCGGCGTCGACTGCCCACCACCATGCGAAGGATCCACGTGCAGGCGCCAGTCTTCTTGACCTGCAGGGCAAGGCCGGCCACGGCTCCGACGAAGTGGAGCCCGGGCTTGACGAGGCGGGAAACTGCGAGCGCGCTGAGTTCGACGGGGACCCGTCACATGCCGAACCTCCGGATGCCTGACGGTCTTGCGACTCATCATGCTGCCCATCAATTCTGGAGCGATTGAGTGCCTCTCGATGGCACTCATGGTCATGGATTTAAGCCTTTTCCCTCTGAAATCAGGAACTTGCGGGAGGCCGTGAAACACGTGGAGGGCCCAGGTGGCGGAGGGAGCGTCCGCCATTTTTGTCTATGAAAAACGGCCCGTGAAACACTCGCACCCATCATGGCACCCATCAATTCCTGAGCGATTGGGACGGGGGCGGTTGATGTTTCACGGCTTGAAGGCACGCTGGTTCATTACGAATCGGCATGAGACGGCGTGAAAACGTTCCGCGCTTCAGGCTGGCTTGGCCAGGCCGCAAGCGTGGGCCCTTCCGCACACCGACGTGCCGTCGCTATTGCCCGCTGCCCCGGCGCACACCCGTGTCCCGCACCACTTCGCCGTCCTCCTTGGTCAAGGGCGGCAGCGTCGGCACGGGCAGCAGCTCCAGCACCTTTTCCGACGGACGGCACAGCGCGGTGCCCAGCGGCGTCACGACCAGCGGCCGGTTCATGAGGATCGGGTGCTGCACGATGAAGTCCAGCAGTTGCTCGTCGCTCCACTTCGGGTCGTCCAGTCCCAGCTCCGCATAGGGCGTGCCCTTCTCGCGCAGCAGCGCGCGCACGCCCTGTCCCGTGGCAGCCACGAGCTCGCGCAGTTGCTCCCTGGAGGGTGGCGTCTTCAGGTACTCGACGACGGCGGGCTCGATGCCGGCGTGGCGGATGAGCGCCAGCGTGTTGCGCGAGGTGCCGCAGGCCGGGTTGTGGTAGATCGTGACGTTGTTCATTGGCGGCATTGTCGGCCGCAGCCCAAGCGCCGGGAGAAAAGCGGCGCAGGCAGCGATCCGGCGCTCCGGAAGGAGCGCCCGCGAGCTCCCCGGCCGCATGCTGCAGATCTGGCCGGGAACCGGTAGCTGGCTTCGCCACGGCGAGGCGCCGAGACGGTGAGAAGGCGCCCGCGCACCCGATCCATCGAGAGAGTTGCGCGTTCAACTGTACCGTGACCAGCAAGGCTGCCGGAGGCGGCCTGGCACCACGCCGAGCGGTCGCGAGGTGCTTGGGCCGCAACGGAAGGCGCTCCCGGGAAGCTACGCAGCGACGGCCGTGCGCAGCACTCGCTGCAATTCCGTGATGCTTGCCGGCTTGGTGAGATGCGCCTGGAAGCCCGCCTGGGCGGTGCGCCGCCGGTCCGCTTGCTGGCCGTAGCCCGTCATTGCTGCCACGAACACCGTCCCGTGCCCTGCCTCGCGCAGCTGCTGCAGCACCGAGAAGCCGTCGCCATCGGGCATGTTGAGGTCCAGCAGCACCACTTGGGGCTGGAAGCGCCCAGCGGCACCAGTCGCGTCCAGCGCCCCGTACACGGCGTGCGCCTCGTGGCCCAGGAGCTGGAGCAGCGCCACCATGGTGTCGGCCGCGTCGCGGTTGTCGTCCACCACCAGCACGCGGCAACTCGCCATCGGGCTGGCGTCTTCAGGCCGCGGGTAGGGCGGCGGCAGGAGCGCGTCGCGCAGCTCCAGCGGTAGCAGCATCGTGAAAGCGCTGCCCTGCCCCGGCCCCTGGCTCGACGCGCACAGCGTTCCGCCATGCAGCTCCACGAGCTTGCGCGCCAGTGACAGCCCGATGCCCAACCCGCTTTCGCCATGCTCCTGCGGCGTGTCTTCCTGCTCAAAGAGCCCGAAGATGCGCTCCAGCGCCTCGGGCGCGATGCCGCACCCGGTGTCCGTGACCGTGGTCACACACGCCGAGCGCTCCACGCGCACGGCCACCCGGATCTTGCCGCCCTCGGGCGTGTAGCGCGAGGCGTTGCCCAGCAGGTTCTGCAGCGATTGCGCGATTCGGGTGGCATCGGCCCTCATCGTGAGTACCGAGGCCGGCAGTTCCACTTCCAGCCGCTGGCTGCGTGAGGCCACTAGCGGGCGCACGGCATCGACGCTGGTGCTGACGACGTCGCGGTAGTCGAGCAGCTCGGGCCTGAGCACGATCTTGCCGTTGACGATGCGCGCCGCGTCCAGCAGCTCGTCGATGAGCCGCGTGAGGTGGCGCAGCTGCCGGTCGATGATCTGGCGCACGAGCACCAGCGGCGCGGGCAGCTCGGGCATGCGCTGCATGATCTCGCTGGCGTTGCGGATCGGAGCCAGCGGGTTGCGCAGCTCGTGCGCGAGCATGGCCAGGAACTCGTGCATGCGGCGACTGGAGTGCTCGATCTCCTGCACGCGGCGCTGCTCGGTGAGGTCGCGCGTGACCTTGCCGAAGCCGGTGAGCTGTCCCTGCTCGTCGCGCAGCGCCGTGATGACGACGCTGGCCCAAAAGACGCTGCCGTCCTTGCGCACGCGCCAGCCCTCGTCCTCGAAACGGCCCAGCGCCGCGGCGCGCTCCAGTTCTTCCCGGGGCCAGCCGCGTTCGACCATCTCGCGCGGATAGAAGACCTCGAAGGGGCGGCCGATGATTTCCCCAGCCTCATAGCCCTTGAGGCGCTCCGCGCCGCGGTTCCAGCTCTGCACGCGTCCGCTCGTGTCGAGCATGAAGATCGCGTAGTCCTGCACGCTCTCGACAAGCAGCCGGAAGCGGTCGTCCGCCGGGGTGGTAGGGGGTGAAGTCACGGGGGAAAGAGGTGGGGTACCGGTGGGCTGGCATGTGGAGCACCGCACATGGCGCGCGTACGTCAGCCAGGTTCGCCGCCGCAGGCCGTGGGCAGTCACGCAGCGTTGGATACGGCCACCAGGGCAAACCGGATGGCCGTCGATCGCAGCCGGGCTGCGTGCTGGACTGCCTGCGAGCCTGCTTTGGTCTGCCAGGCTGACACTCGCCCGGAGGTGCTCCGACTGCTCGCCGGCAGCAATTCGCAGCCCCAGGACCGGCACAGACGCACCGGGAGGATCACAGGCCGACCCGGGAGTTGCCTGACCAGCACTTGGCAGCCAGGTGGGGCTGGGATCCGTTGCAGGGGCAAGGACTTGCACACTTGCACGTCATGTCGTTCGATCCAGGCTGGGTTGGTGCCGATGCACGGGCAATCGCAGGCTGAACTCGCAACCCTTGCCAGGACCATCGCTGCGCACCTCCACTGCGCCCCCGTGCAGTTCCGCAATCTGCTTCACCAGGGCCAAGCCGATGCCCATGCCGCTCGGGGCGAGGCTCTCGGCGGACGGCGCCCGCGTGAACAGCTCGAAGATGTGGGGCAGCGTTTCGGGTGCCAGGCCGATTCCCGTGTCCGAGACCCGGATCACGGCATGGCTGACCTCGACGGTGCCCTTGAGCCACACCTGCCCGCCTGCGGGCGTGTAGCGCAGTGCGTTGCTCAGCAGGTTCATCACCGCCTGCCGGATCCGCCCGCAATCCAACTCCAGCAGGATCGGTGCAGGCGGCAGGAGAACGGTCAAGGTCAGCTGGCGGCCTTGGAACTCTGAACTCATGCCGCTGGCCAGTTCGCGCAGCAGGACGGCAAGGTCCGTCTGCTCCAGGTGGAAGCTCATCTTGTGGCTGGAGACCCTGCCCGCCTCGCCGAGATCGTCCACCAGGCGCCGCAGTGCATCGAGCTGCCGCTCGATGATGTCCAGCGGGAGCTGGATGCCCTGGACACCGGGAGTCAGCCGGATCAGCTGCACGGCGTTTGACAGCGGCGCCAGAGGGTTGCGCAGCTCGTGCGCCAGCGTCGTGACAGCGACTTCCTTGTAGGCCTTGGTGTTGGCCTGCTCGCGAAGGCGGTTCTCCAGCGCCTCGAGGTAGCTGCGCTTGTCGGTTCGATCCAGCAGCATCTTGATGAAACCCATCGCCTGCCCATGCCCGTCGCGCACTGCAACGACAGAGCCCATCACATAGACCCGCGAGCCGTCCCGGCGCACATGCCAGCGGTCGTCCTCGGCGCGGGGACTGTGCAGGGCCTCTTCCAGTTCCAGATCGGGCAAGCCGCGCTGGCGGTCCTCCTCCGTGAAGAGCATGGCGCCAGGCTGACCAACTGCCTCCGCAGCGCTGTAGCCGAACAGGCGCTCGGCGGCTCCCAGCCATTGCTGGATCCGGCCGTCAAGCCCGATGACGATGACGGCGTGGTCGGCGTTCTGATGGAGCCACCGGCCGAGCACCTGCGCGTTTTCAGTGGGGACCATGGCTTATCGCTCCTTGCCCGTGGAGGGGGCAAGCCACATGCGAAGAAGCGGCAAGCCGCCTGCAGTCCTGTACGGCGTGCGCACCAGTCCCTCGTGGCGTCGGGGCTGCAGGGTTGGCTGCGCCAGGAAGCAGCTGATGAACCTCAGGGCTTCCTCTCGGTGCCCCATTCGGCCCGGCAGCAGCCTGGACTGCAGCAGCGCCCTGCACAGGCACTGCCCCTGTCCCGGCCTGCGCATTCGCCTTGAGGCAAACTGCTGCTTTTGGAAGGACTGCCGTGAGCGATCAACTCTCCATCGCCGGAACGGCATTGGAATACTTCCATGTCTGCGCGTTCTTCAACAGCCGCGACGAGGAGTACGACGTGCTCGCGCCCTTCTTTGCGCAAGGGGTGCAGCAAGGCGAGAAGAACGTCCATATCGTCGACCCTTGCCTGATGGACGAACACCGTGCGCGGCTGTCAGCAGCCGGGATCGATACATCCCGGTGCGAGGCCTGCGGGCTGCTTGAAATCCTCCCCTGGCGCAAGGCCTACCTGGACGAGCATGGCGTCTTCGACAAGGACCGCATGCTGGCCACGCTGGATGCGATGGCGAACTCGGCCCCCGATGGGGCTTACAGGCGCTTGCGGATCATGGGCAACATGGACTGGGCGCTTCACGGGGGCGCTGCCACGCCCGAGAAGCTCATCGAGTACGAAGCCGAGGTCAATGACGTGCTGTCTCGCAACCGCCAGCCGGCCGTGTGCGTGTACGACGTGTCCAAGCTCAGCGGCGCGATGATGATGGACCTGCTTCGCACCCATCCGTTGACGATCGTCGGTGGCGTCGTGCAGGAGAACCCGTTCTACACCCCTCCCGCCCAGATGCTGCGGGAACTGCGTGCCCGTGAGCAACCCGCCCCATCCGCCGCCGCCTGAGGATGGGCAGCAGCGCGACCGCTCGGACGCTCCTCGGCATCGTGGCGAACCTGCACCGTCCCAGGAGGTGCTGCGCGACCTGATGGGCCTGCTGGCCCTGCCGGCGCTGTGGGCAGGCAGGGACGGCGAAACCATCCTGGATCTCATGACCCAGGCGGTCGAGCGCATCGTGCCGCTCACGGTGTCCTGCGTGCAGGTTCCCATCCTGCCTTCGCAACCGGCCACGAGAGTGCTGCGGGTCAACGGGCACACCCTGGACGATGCCCAGGCCCTTGCGTGGGCGCCTTTCGTGCAGGCCTGCAACGGCATGGCACACCACATGGACAAGACGCTGCAGGACACGCCGCTGGGGCCTCTGCGCGTGATCCGGCTGTACCTGGGCTCGGGGTTACGCGGCGGCAGCATCTGGTTCGCCTCGCGTGACGAGTGTTTCCCATCGCTGGCCCACAGCGCCATCTTGCGCGCCGCGGTATCGCTGGCCACGACCGGGCTGCACACCGCGCGGCTGAACCACGAACGCGAACAGGCCAGCCGTGCCAAGGACGAGTTCCTGGCCATGCTCGGACACGAGCTCAGGAACCCGCTGGCGCCCATCGTCACGGCCTTGCAGCTGATGCGGCGGCGCAGCGATCAGCCGCCCTCGCGGGAACAGGAAATCATCGAGCGCCAGGTCAGCCACCTGACGCGCCTGGTTGACGATCTGATGGACGTCACCCGCATCACGCGTGGGCGGGTGGAGCTGCAGCCGCAAGCGGTTGAGATACAGACCGTCCTCGCCGAGGCGATCGAGAGCGTGAGCCCGTTGGTGGAATAGCGCCGGCACCAGCTGACACTGGAAACCGCGCAGACGCCGGCCATAGTCATGGGCGACCCTGCGCGGTTGCGGCAGGTGTTCGTCAACCTGCTCACCAACGCCGCCAAGTACACCGATGCCGGCGGCCATATCGGCGTTCGGCTGACCTGCAGGACCCATGCCGTGGAAATCGCCATCCAGGACGACGGCATCGGGATCGAGGCGAAGCTGCTGCCGCTCGTGTTCAACCTGTTCGAGCAGGGCACCACCACCATCGAGCGTTCGCGGGGTGGCCTGGGTATCGGGCTGGCCATCGTCAAGAACCTCGTGGACCTGCACCATGGCTCGGTGACGGCACACAGCGATGGAACCGGTCGTGGATCGACGTTCACCGTGAGACTGCCGCTGCACACGGACGTCGCGCCGCTGCTGCTGGCAGACACCCCGGTCATGGAGGCAGCGCGAGCCGGTCGCGGGCTGCGCCTGCTGCTTGTCGACGACAACGCCGATGCCGTGCAGATGATGCACGATGCACTGGTCGCGCACGGCTTCGAAGTGGTCACCGCACCGGACCCGGTTGAAGCACTGAAGTTGTCGGGCCGCTTCGATCCCGACGTGGCCATACTCGACATCGGCTTGCCGGTGATGGACGGCTACGAGCTCGCGCACGCGCTGCGTCAAGTCAGCGGCATCAGCGACAAGCCCAGGCTCATTGCCTTGACGGGATACGGTCAACCGAAGGATCGTGCGCGGGCAGCCGCTGCAGGGTTTGAATCCCACTTCGTGAAGCCTGTCCATACGGCCACGCTGGTTGCCGCCATCGAGGCGCTGTGTCCTCTTGGGCAGCCTCCAGTCCCCACGGGCGATCACCGGCATGAACCATCGTGATCAGCCCTGGCGGGCGCTGCCGAGCCCGCCGCGTGCGGCCTCGAGAGCTTCAGCATGGGCAGCCGCCGTTGCGTCTCAGCAAGAGGGAGGTGCTGTGCCCACCATGCGCGCGCACCTGGCCAGCAAGCAGCAGCGCCATGGCCTGCCAAAACGCCTGGGAGGCGCGTGCAGCGGCCTTGATCCAAACAGGCCCGGACAACGCCCGGGAGCTGCCAAGGGCTGATCCCGGGACCGCCCCGGTACGGCAGGCCACCATGCTACGGCCGGCATCGATGACGCGAATGGCCCGACAAGAAACACTGCTGGAGATGGCCCAACGCCATGTCGCCGATGGCGAGGCGCGAGTGGCATATCAGACAGCCCTGGTTGCGGAACTTGCCCGGGACGGTCACAACACCGCGCGAGCAGAGGCCCTTCTCGCCACCTTGAAGAACACGCTGTACCTCATGCGCGATGTCCTGGCGCGCGAGCGAGTGCGGGCAACCAGAGGGCACCGCCCCCGGTCACGCCGCTGGTGACGGGAGATCAGCGCAGCCAGCTCTACTCGGGAGGAGTGAAGGCGCGATCGGCGCTGTTGCCAGGCTTTCGAGATCGAAGCCGAATTCGGGGCACTCAACCGCTGCTTCGGATCGAATCCAGTTGCGCACGCATGTTCCCCGACGTCATCGGCTTCATGGTGGACACATCACATGGCGCCTGGGGTTGTTCAGTGAACCGGGGCAGCCTGCTCCAGGATCTCGTTGAGCTCCCATGCGGGCACTGCAGCGGCCGGTGGCACATCGGTCACCGCGACACCGATCTTGGCGACTCGCGTCATCAGGTTGAGCTCGCCGATGGCCATGCTCAGCACCAGCTGCGAAGCCAGTGATCCCGGGATGCCATGGTCCATGTCGGTCACGGCTGTGGTGGGCACGAAGCAGGCGATGTCGAAAGCTCCAGGCTCGGACGGGCTGGGCCTGGCCAGGTACCGCACGGCACTGACGGCCACTTGCCTGTCGGCGATTTCCATGGCTCCAAAGCTCTCGGCCGCTTCTCGTGGAATCGGTGGCTTGAAGGCACAGGTCTTCAGCCCGGCCGGCAGTGGCGGGGCCGCGGCCACGAGCTCCAGCACCGCATCCATGCCTTCGGGGTCGCAGCCGCAGCTCACAGCCAGCAGGATGGCGTTGCCCTCGTCTGCCGGAACCTGCTCGATCTCCACCGACAGGCGGTGATCAAGCTCCTTGGCGGCATCGTCGAGCACCGGCACGACGTCAGTGGCCTTTTCCACGGCCAGCTCCCAGTCGGGAGTGGCAGGCTCCACCTCAAGCGGAGCATGCAGGACATCGGCATGCGACAGCACCGTGTCCCAGAAACTGCGCGCCTTCTCGTGATCCATGGCTTCTCCAGTCACTTCAGCGCGGGGGGCGCCGTGAGCGCTGGAGCATACGTCCCGGTAGACCGCGCTGCGGAAGGCTCCGCTCACGCCCTCGTGTTGGCCGCAGTCGCATCACAGGCCAGGTGGATACTGGGCCATCGTGGATTGAGGAGTATCCTGTCCCGCAGCAGCGCAACAGCCCGCCCGGGTTTGCTCGGACCACGCCTCGCGTCATTTCGATCGACACGATCGACCACCCGTCATGCGGTCCAGCGGACCGAGCAAGGCAGCGGCGTATGGACCTCTTCAGCGAGTCGAAGCTGGAGCGCGAAGGTGCTCGCGCGGCAGCCCAGGGACAAAGCTGGCGCACCAACCCCTGGCTACACGCACAGAACATGCCGCAGGCCACCGGAGAGTCGCTGAGCGCATGGCCCCGTCGGCACGACGCTTGGCAACGGGGCTTCGAAGGGTACTTTCAGCTGGGACCGGAGTTCGCGCACCGACGCAAGGACAAGCTCAGTGCCGAAGTGCTCAAGACACTGGTCGAGCGCCGGTTGCAATGGCACCCGGCCATGCAACCCTTCATGGCCAGGCACCCGCGATTCGTACTGCGCCTGCCGTTGCCAACCAGACACGCCCGCGACCAGCAAGGGTGCGACTGGGACCTGGAAGACTTTGAACGCGGCATGGTGGACAACGCGCAAATCGACGCGGAGCTCCGCGCCATCATCGATCGATTGCGCAGGCAATACGACATCCTGCCATGCTCCATGGCTGCAGCCATGCCAAACAGCAGGGGTCCATGCCCGTCAGACAGTGGCTCCCCCGAGCCTCGCATGTCCGTCATGAGCGAGCCGGCGGGCAAGGGACCGTTCTTGACAGAGACGCATGCAGCACCGGTGCTGCTGCAACCATGCGCGACGAAGCAGGAAGTCGGCGTGGCCACGGACATGCCCGGGCAACCGGCATCGGCCTTGGAGGAGCAGCGGCTCAGAACGGAACTGGGCATTCGCCGCATTGGCTGGCGCTATGAGTACCGAGGCTACCGCTATGACCGACTGGCCGATGCGGTGGCCTATGCGCGCCTGGGCCGGGAACATCCTCGTGACCAAGCGGCCCGGGGAGCGCTCCCGCAAGCAGATGAACCGCCGCCCCTGCCCTCCAGCGAAGAGCTGGCGCTGATGGCCACCTGGGACATCCGTTTTGACGCCGGCATCTACAGCTTCCAGAACTATCGCTACGAGCGCCTGTGCGATGCGGTGGCCTACGCCGTTCTGCTGTCAAGCCGCCAGGCGGCCTCAACCTTTCAGGACCACCGATCATGACAACGACCTCCCGAAAACGTCCTGCGTCGCGCCAAGAGGCGTTGCGCGACAGCCTGCCGCTCACGGCGGACCTCCTCAAGCGCCGACAGGCCTGCGACATTCCCGCCGGCTACATCGACGACTATCTGGCGCTGGATTGGCTGGAATGGATGGGCGGTACCCTGCGCCTGACCACGACGGGCCAGAACATCTGCCAAAACGTCGCTGCATCCCACCGCCGTGAGTGCCGCAGATGAAGAAAGCCTCTCTGGCATCCCAGGCGCTGCTCGGCGCGATCGACCAGCAGTTGCGGCTGGTGCCGCTCCTGAAGCTTGCACTGGAGCAGGACGCCTCGTTCGAGCTGACCATCGCAGCCCCGAGCCTTCACGACCGCGATCATCAGGGCCGCAACTGGGATGTCGCCGGATTCCGCACCGGGTTTCTCCATTGGCCGCAATGCCACGAGGAGTTCCGCTGCATCGTCGATGCGATGCGCGCACGCTACGACCTGGCCTGAATTCCAGGTGCGTTGTCAACCAACTGCTTCCGACCCAGGGCGCATGCAGGCTTCAAAGACCTTCAAACGGCGAGCAGATCCCGAAGATGTTACATTGCTTGCAAGCGCCGGAAGAGAAAGCCCTTGCAAGGCCTTTGTCAAACCCGCGCCTGGATCACGAGTTGATCTCCCTCCTTCCCCAGGGCTGCTGATTGCTCAGGCGATCTCGACGTTCTGGTTGCCCCTGGCTCGCAGCGAACACCCCTGCCAGCCAGCGCCCGGACCGAGCTCATCCGCCACGCCCGCACGTGCACCTCGCACGCGCCACTTCAGCCAGACCCGGCCGGCCGCCAACGAAGGCCGTGCCAACGAAAGCACTCCATCGATACACCCTTACGGGTAGGCAAGTACCTTGTCTCCCCTCTGACCCGAGCTCTCGGGCAGGGCCGCTACGCTGCATCCGTCTCGATTCGTAGCGGACGCGGCAGCGCCACGCATGACCGCGTCCTGCGCTTCACTCCGGAATTCGACTCCGGTGAAGCCGCTCGGGACTACGCCACCGCTCAAGGACTGGACTGGATCGGCCGCACCGCTGCCGACCGGGCCCCGGCCTGCCCTGCCCCCGTTTCCCACCCCTTACAGACATCGAAGGTGACCTCATGGCCAAGGAAGAACTGATCGAGATGCACGGCGTCGTTGGCGAGGTCCTGCCGGACTCGCGCTTTCGCGTGAAGCTGGAGAACGGCCATGAGCTGGTGGCCTATACCGCCGGGCGCATGAAGAAGCACCACATCCGCATCCTGGCCGGCGACAACGTCTCGCTGGAGCTCTCGCCCTACGACCTCAGCAAGGGTCGCATCACGTTCCGGCACCTGGAGCGGCGCGGGCCGCCCCCGTCGGGACAGCAGCGCAGGCGTTGATGGGCCCGCACGCGGCAACACCTCACGACCTCGGCTTCCTGGCCAGGAAGCTGCTCCACCGCCCCAGCATGAGCTGGGGCATTCCCGCTTTTCCCACCCCCCACACGACAAGGAACGACGACATGACCACCGAAACCGGCACCGTCAAATGGTTCAACGAAACCAAGGGCTTCGGCTTCATCACGCCTGACAACGGCGGCAAGGACCTGTTTGCCCATGTCAGCGAAATCCAGGGCACCGGCTTCAAGTCCCTGGCCGAGAACCAGCGCGTGGAGTTCCAGGTCACGCAAGGCAAGAAGGGGCCGCAGGCTTCCACCATCCGGACGCTGTAATCCAGCGCCGGCCGTCCCCAATTCGCTTCGACAAAGTTGAGAACATGACTACCCAGACTGGTACCGTCAAATGGTTTGACGAGCCCAAGGGCTTCGGCTTCATCAAGCCCGACAATGGTGGCAGCGACTTGTTTGCCCACTTCAGCGAGATCAAGGGCGGCGGCTTCAAGACGCTCGCCGAAAACCAGCGCGTGGAGTTCGAAATCACGCAAGGCAGGAAGGGGCCGCAGGCTTCCAGCATCCGGCCGCTGTGACCGGCATGGATGCGCCACGCCGTGCCTCCCGGCGCTGCGACGTCTCCTTGGGGCTCGCACCCCGGCACAGGCAGGCTTGATGGCGAAGAAACCTGAGGAAGGGGCGACCTCGGTTGTCCAGGACAACGGCCTGCGCTACAAGCGCAAGTCGCAGGGATCGCCCTACGGTGTAGGAACCACCACAGGCTTGCACCTCGCCAGCATGTCCTGTTTCAAGTGCGGCGTGCACCGACCCCGTTCCGAACTGCAGTCCAAGCGGCTTCTGGGCAAGAACCAGCTGGTCTGCGCGGGCGGCTGCAAGGCACGCTGACGCAGCGTGCGCGGCATTCTCGTATGCCTGCACGGCGCCGGCACCCGTTGCTCCGACGCCGTGCCGCAGCGGCCCGGCGGGCGCACAGTCATCATGTCAGGCAGCCAGGCCCTGGCTTGAGGCGGTGCCCGGCTGGCTCTCGTTAAGCCATGTCCTTGCTGATGCTGAACAGCGGCAGCAGCTGGCCAATGCGTACCGGTACGCCCTCGCTGTCGAGCTCGACGTATCCAGACACTCCCAGCGACTGCTCGCTGCTGCTCACGGAAATCGACAGCATGGGATTCGACGGCCCAGGTTCATCCGCCTCGCCGGCGTCGCACACCACCATCGATTGCTGCGCCAGGTACATGCTGACGGTGATGACCTCGACGCCCGCATCAGCGGCTGCCGTCGCGTCGGCGTCGAACTTGTCCTTGGCCTCCAGGACATCGTCTTGCGGTGGCTCGATATCGAGCAGGGCACGTTCTACGCCGCGCTCCAGCTCGTTGGCCTGAAAGGCGACCCAGCGGCCTGGAAAGTCGGAAAACCGGATGCCAGAGCTGCTGTAGCTGTTGGCGAAGCGGGTGAAGATGGCAGTCAGCGACTCGGGCAACTGCAGCGGATGGTTCATGTGCATGTACGTGTAATGTGCCATGCCACGGGGGTTCGCCAGGCAGCAGGGCCTTCATGCGCTTCATAGGTTGACAACACAACTGTATTGACGAAGCAGCCGTATGGTCAGGCACGCCAGTCGGTGCCGTCCATACGAATCGCCCGCATCCAGCCATGCGGCAACGCCATCCGCACCGCTCGCGTTGCAGCGGCCACACCGCAAGCGGCGTTGTTGAGGTTCCCCTCTGGCACATGCATTGCTCGCGCCGATGGATGCATCTTGTGCGCCGTGATGCCCAGCCGTGACCCCGCACGAAACGTCCACGCATCGAAGCAGCAGCCGCCCTTGGTGCCTTTTCAGGAAAGCACGCCCATGGAGCAGACCACCTCGAAGCCAACCGAACCCATCCTGCTCGCGGCGGCGCGCATCAGCACCTTCGACGGGCAGCGAGCGCTGACCGGGGCGAGCGGATTCTTCTTCGAGCGAGAGGACCGGCTGTTCCTGGTGACGAGCCGGCACGTGCTCATCGACGAGCCCAGCCAGCACTTTCCCGACCGCATCGAGATCGAGCTGCACACCGAGCCCGGCAACCTCACCCGCTCCACCGGGTTCTCCATGCTGCTGTACCGCGAGGGAAGCAGCGTCTGGCGCGACGGCACCGACGACGGCGGCGAGATCGACGTGGCCGTCATCGAGATCGAGCGCGCCGCACTGCCGCAGGCCTGCGTGCTGCAGGCCTTCACACCGGCGCACCTGGCCGCACCGCACGACGCCATCGAGGTCGGCGACGCCTTGCTCGTCGTGGGGTTCCCGCTGGGCTTCCACGACTTGATGCACCACCTGCCGGTGGTGCGCCAGGCCATCATTGCCTCCTCCTACGGGCTGCGCTTCCAGGGCAAGGGCTACTTCCTGACGGATGCGCGCACCCACCGCGGCACCAGCGGCGCACCGGTACTGATGCGCGATCCCTCCCCGACCGCTGCCACCCAGGCATTGCCCTGGAAGCTGCTGGGCGTGCATTCCTCGCGCATGGACATCGCCGGCCGCGACCAGGTCCAGGACGAGGCGCTGGGGCTGAACTGCGCCTGGTACGCCGACATCCTGCTCACGCTCACCGCGCCTCGGCCAGCGCCCACCGGCGACTGAACGTCGCTTGGCGGCCGGGCGCAGCCAGTGTGGGCCAGGGGCCTGCCGCGGACCATCAGCGGCGGGCGCTCGTCCAGACACCTGCGGCAGGGTGCAAGGATTGCTGTTCATAGCCCGCGCGCCACGCGTCGTACCTCAGCCTCCACTCCTGCTGCGACTCTCCCGTCGAGGCCAGCAGGTTCAGCGGACGCAGCAACGGATTCGAGCCAGCCTCGTCACCTCGGGCAGCGGCCTTGGCGCCTTGCCTCTCAAGCTCCGCCTGCTCGCCAGACCTCATGGCAGTGTCCTTTCACAGTGATTTGATGCGTGGCTTCGGACCATTCGCCTCACCGCCGTGTGCTGATACCGGCTCACGGCAAGCAGGCGTCCCGGTCGGTGTCAGCGCGTCCCTCATGGGCGAATCACCACAGCGGTAGCGCAACGGCGCACGGTTGAAACAAGGAAGGATCCCGGCGCATGCGCGGATCTGCTGTGCCGCGGCGCCGGTGCACCGTCAGCCAGGCCTCCTTCGCGAGACCTCTTCGCGGCGGCAAAGGCGCTGCTTGATGCGCTGCCCGGCAACACGGCGTGGCACTGTCCAAGCAGGCCGTCGACCACCGCCTTGCTACGGGCACACACGACCGGGCCCCTGCTGGGCCGCAGCATGCTCGCCGCATCTGCAGCTCACTCCTGCAGCGGCGGACTGAAAAGCGCGTTGGTCAATGCCGGGTCGCCCAGGTCCACGGCCGGCGCGGCTGGCGCCGCGGGCAGGGCCACCGCGGGAGCAGCCGCGGCCGGCACCAGCGTCCACCCCTGGGCCAGCAGCCCCTCGTGCGCCAGGAAGCGCAGCCGGTTGACGCGCTTGGGTCCCTTGTTGAAGCGCACCAGGTCGTCGTAGAGCCGCGGGTTGTCGTCGCGCGACATCTCGAACAGCATGCTCAGCGTCCCCTGCTCCTTGCCTGCGCGCGCGCTCATGCCGCCTCTCCCCCGCCGGAGGCCACCGCTGCGGCACCACCGGGCGCCGCAGTCTCGGCGGTGGCCGAGCGCATGAAGTTCATGCCCGCGAGCTGGAAGCCGCGCACGTTGGCGAAGATCGGCTCGCGCACCTCGTGGATGCGGTGCCGCGGGAAGGCTTCCCGCACCGCCTTGCGGTACAGAAAGGCGCCGCCGCCCACCAGCAC
>JAEYPG010000499.1 GCA_023410975.1 Pseudomonadota bacterium | reverse complement strand
AACGCAACCGTTTTCCGGCCGCACGAACAGATCCCCAATCAACCGAAGAAGGAGGGAGAGAAGCGATGTCGACATCGGAGAGCGGCAGCGCACCGCCTGCGGCCGATACCCCGGAGCAGGCCTGCGCCGTGCCCTTGCCGGCCGTCTGGGCCGAGCTCGCCGCGCGGCTGGCGTCGGTGCCGGCGCGCATGCGCGACGACCAGTGCCTGATCCTCGCGGACAAGTGCTCGAGCCGCCTTGTGCAGCTGACCAGCCATGGTGTCTTCGGCCTGCGCGTGCAGGTGCCATGCAACGCCCAATTGCCGCCGGCGGATCGACTGGGCGCGGCGCACCGCGCGGCGCTGGCGGCGCTGGGCTGGGAGAACCTGGCTGAGGACGAGGCGGCCGAAACGGTCGATGCGTCCCCCGGCAGTTGCAGCGACAGGCCGTTCCTGGACCACCCTGCGAAGTCGGATCCCGACACGCTGGCTGCCACCATCGCGCGCACTGCACGATGCGCTGCAGGCTCCTCACCCGGGGACGCTTCGCGACAACGCCTTCGACAGCAACGGCACCGCGCTGTCGCGGCCGGAACTGGGACTGCAGCGCGATGATCGCCGCGAGGGCACCGTTGAGCTTGCGCCGCGGCTGCTGGCCACGCTGCGCAGCGAGGCGGGGTTGCCGGACCTGGACTTCGACGCGGACGCAGACATCTGCCTGTCCTACGCCCGTGCGCCCATCTTTGTCAGCCTGGAAGGAGCGCCGCCGCATGTGCACATCCGCGCTCCGCTGCTCGAAGGCTGCGAGCCAGGCTGGCGCTGCTGCAGCGGCTCAACGAGATCAACGGCTGCGCGGGCCGGCCCTGGTTGGTCGTGCGTGGCGCCTGCGTGCATGCCGTGCTCGTCCTGCCCGCTTCGCCCTACGAGCCCGACCACGTGGGGCGTGCCCTGCGCCTGTTCTGCCAGAGCGTGGAGGGCACGTTGGTGCAACTGCAATCCGAGCTGGGTCTGCGCGACGATGCGCAGGGGCCACCCTTGCTCGATTGACGGTCGCCGAGCGTGGCTGCCTGCCGACGATGGCAACACGCGTGTGCTGTCACGGACGTGGCGCCAGACCCGCGCATGCGCGGGCTTGGCGCCCGCGAGGTCACTTCCTCGGCTTCTTCTTCGCGCCTTCGGCGGATGCGCGTGCTTCGAGTTTCTCGGCCACCTTCTCGCCCAGTAGCCCCCCCAGCGTGGCGCCGACGATGGTGCCCAGGCCAGGGAGCAGCGTGGAGCCGATCGCAGCACCCACGGCAGCCTTGCCGCCCACGCCCAGTGCGCGCACGCCTTCCTTGGCCGCCTGCTGGAAGCCCCGCGAGCCGTCGGTGCGCAGCCACTCCTGCATCTTCTCGACACTTTCCTTGGACAGGTGCTTGGCCAGCGTCTCGGCCTTGCCGCCGATCTGTTGCGCGACTTCGAGCGCTTCCTTCTCCAGCAGCAACATCATCGGTGACGTGCCCAGCGCGTCGGCCAAGGCCACGACGGTGGACAGGCGCGGATCTGCACTGCCGCGCTCGATCTCCGCGACGGTCGCGCGCGAAACCCCGGCCGTGTCAGCGAGTTCCTGCTGCGTCATGTGAACCGCAGTCCGTGCCGCCACCACGTTCTGGCTCAGCCGGCACGCCATCTCCTGCATCGACGGGCTCATCCCTGAATTCCTCTCCTGGTCTGTCCTCAATGACAACAGCGCATTGTAGAGACGACATGTCTTGCAGTTTTGGCAGGTGTTCATGTGTTTACAAGTACAGTTCATTTGTCCAATAATCTGGACGTTTAGGCGCGGCATAGAAGACATTGATGTAGACGTCCGCCCGAATCAGAACCATTCGAGGGAGCATCTTGGAACTTGTGAATACCGATCCGGCCGTGCAGCTACAGGCCGAACGAGACACGCACCGCAGCCAGCAGCTGCGGCGCATGCGCATCCTGGCCACCGGGCTCTTCGTTGCCATGGCGGTGCTTTTCCTGGCTGCCGGCGCCCAGCCCTCAACGCATGCGGCCTGGGGTTTCGTCGAGGCCTTTGCCGAGGCCGCCATGGTCGGCGCCCTGGCCGACTGGTTTGCCGTGGTGGCACTGTTCCGCCACCCGATGGGCGTACCGCTGTGGCACACGGCCATCATCCCGAACAGCAAGGACGACATCGCACGCAACCTGGGCGAGTTCGTCGAGACGCACTTCATCACCGTGGATGCAGTGGTTTCGCGCATCCGGGCGTTCGATCCGGCGCACAGGCTCGCGCAGTGGCTGGGCTACCAGGCGAACGCCCAGCGCCTGGGCGCAGTGCTGGTGGAGGCCGCACGGAGGATGCTGGCGCAGCTGGACGATCAGGCGCTGCGCGCGATACTGCAGGCGGCACTCGTCAAGCGCCTGGCGGGCTATGACCTCACGCAGCCGGTGGCGCAGTTCGCCGAGCAGCTGGTGACCGAGCGCCGCCACCATGAGCTGCTGGACTGGGCACTCAAGGAGTCGGTGCTGTGGCTGGAGTCCGAAGGCTCCCAGGAGCACATCGCCGGCCTGATCGACCAGGCATTGGGCGTGGAGAACAGCTTCCTGCGCAAATTCACCAGCAACGGGGCCGAGCGGCTGCGCGGCTCGGTCAAGGCCACGCTCGTGGCCGCGCTTGACGATCCCGAGCACGCGCTGCGCCAGCGCTACGAGTCCCACATCCGCGACTGGCTGGTGCGGCTGCGCACCGATCCACGTGTGGCCGAGCGCATCCGGGGTTTTCAGCAGGGCGCGCTGCACAGCCCGCAGCTGGCCGCCTGCCTGGAGGGCCTGTGGAGCGACGCACGCGCCTGGCTGGAGCACGAGCTGGCGCAGCCGCAGTCGCGCCTGGTGGCCCAAGCCGCCGAGCTGGCGCTGGGTTGCGGGCGCAAGCTGCAAGCGGATGCCGGGCTGCGCCAATGGATCAACGACGCGGTGGTGAACGCCGCCACGCCGCTGGTGCGCGACAACCGCGGCAAGGTGGCCGCCTTCATCCAGGCCCAGATCGACGCCTGGAGCAAGACCGAGATGTCCAACCGCATCGAGCTCGCGGTGGGACGCGACCTGCAGTTCATCCGCATCAACGGCACGCTGGTGGGCGGACTCATCGGGCTGCTCATCCACGCGCTGACGCTCGGGTGGTGAAAACAGTTCTCAAGTCTCACCAGGAATCTGACGATTCAGCAGCTCACCAGGAAAGAAGAAAAAGTGATGGTCAACGATTTTGACGACGGCAGCTTCTGGGACAAGGTCAAGAACTTTGCGCTCAAGGCCGGCAAGGAAGTGATCGAGAAGGCGCTGTGGTTGTACTACACCGCGCAGCAGCCAAGCACCCCGGCCTGGGCCAAGGCTGTCATCTATGGCGCGCTTGCCTACTTCGTTCTGCCCACGGACGCCATTCCCGACGTGATTCCAGTGGCGGGCTTCACCGATGACCTGGGCGCGCTGGCCGCAGCGCTGGGCACGGTGGCGATGTACGTGGACGACAACGTCAAGCGCCTGACGGATAT
>JAEYPG010000490.1 GCA_023410975.1 Pseudomonadota bacterium | reverse complement strand
GTACAGCGCATCGGCGCCGGGGCGCAGCGGCGGCGCCCATGATCCCGTGGGGCCGGCTGCCACGCCGCGCCCGCGCTCGGGGTTGCGCACGGTCCAGAGCTCCTGGAACCAGCCCACGTGCCCCAGCTCCCACAGCGGCGGGTTGTGGCCGGGCTCATCCGGCTGGGCCCGCAGCCGGCCCGCCGCCTCGTGCAGGTTGAAAGTCGCCAGCGTGTCGCGGCGGCTGGCCTGCAGCGCCAATGCCAGCGCGTCGGCGTCCGCGTGGCGGATGTCCCGTCCCACGGTGTCCCGGATGTCGGTGGAGGCGGCCTGCATGGGCCGCAGTGTGGTGCGGCCCGGGCCGTGAGCGGAGAAGAAATCCCGGAATCAGCCTCGGCGTCGCCGGGTTTCAGGCCGCATCCGCCTGCAGCTGCGCGAAGTTCGGGTCGCGGTCAAACGCCTCGGCGAAGAAGGACACGAAGCTGTTGACCTTCAGCGAGGGCCGGCGCGTGGGCTGGAACACCACGTGCAGCGGCAGCGGCGGCGGGCGGAACGCCGGCAGCACCTGGCGCACGAGGCCGGCGCGCAGGTCCTCCGCCAGGTTCCACACGGGGGCGTAGTTGATGCCGATGCCCTCCAGCGTGGCCTGCCGTATCGCCTCGGAGCTGTTGGACTCGAAGTTGCCGCCCACGCGCACCGACAGCTGCCGGCCCTGCGCGTCCTCGTAGCTCCATTCGTTGAGCTTCACCAGCCCGGTGTAGATGAGGCAGTTGTGCCGCGCCAGCTCCTCGGGGTGCCGCGGCTCGCCGTGCCGCTCCAGGTAGGCCGGCGAGGCCAGCGTGGCGCGGTGCGCCGTGCCGATGCGCCGCGCGATCAGCCCGCTGTCCTTGAGCTCGCCCACGCGGAAGGCGACGTCGATGCCGGCGGACACCAGGTCCACGAAACCGTCGTCCAGCTGCAGCTCCACGCGCAGCCGCGGATGGCGCGCATAGAACGCGGGCAGGCGGCGCACGATGTGCAGCCGCCCGAAGGCCACGGGTGCCGCCACGCGCAGCGAGCCGCTGATCTCGTGCTCGGTGCGGTGCACCTCGGCGCGCGCCTCCTCCAGCGTGTCCAGCACCTGGCGGCAGCGCTCGTAGTAGAGCTGCCCGGCCTCGGTCAGCGCCTGCCGCCGCGTCGAGCGCGCCAGCAGCCGCGTGCCCAGCTGCGACTCCAGCGCCTGCACCTGCTTGCTGATGGCCGACTGCGTGGTGCGCTCCTCGCGCGCCACGGCCGAGAAGCTGCCGCTCTCCACGACACGCACGAAGGTTTCCAGCAGGCGCAGGCGGTCCATGGGCTGATTCGTTCTCCAAAGGAATAAATGCTATCTCCGCGAGCTGCTTTTTCTGCGCGGCAGGCATATCCAGAATTCGCTCACCGGCCCGCGAGCCGATTTCTCCAATCAGCACAGGACCCCGCAAGCCATGAATGCTCCCCTGCCCCAAGCCGCTCTGGATGAACTTGCCGCCGGCGAGGCGCTGCTGTTCCAGCCCCTGCGCATCGGCGACATCACCGTCGCCAACCGGGTGGTGATGGCGCCGCTCACGCGCGGCCGTGCCGACGAGGCCGCGGGCGACGTCCCGGGCAGCGCGATGAACATCGAGTACTACCGCCAGCGCAGCGGCGCCGGGCTGATCATCAGCGAGGGCACGCAGGTGTCGCCGGTGGGCAAGGGCTACCGGGCCACGCCGGGCATCTACTCCGATGCGCAGGTCGAGGGCTGGAAGCCCATCACGCGCGCCGTGCACGAGGCGGGCTCGAAGATCGTGGCGCAGATCTGGCACGTGGGCCGCGTCACGCACCCGGGGCTGATCGGCGGCGCGCAGCCGGTGGCGCCTTCCGCCGTCCCGCCCGGCGGCGTGGCCTACACGCAGGCGGGCAAGGTAGAGATGCCGGTGCCGCACGCGCTGGGCGTCGAGGAGATCGCCGAGGTGGTGGAGCAGTTCCGCCGCGGCGCGCGCAACGCGATCCGCGCCGGCTTCGACGGCGTGGAGATCCACGGCGCCAACGGCTACCTGATCGACCAGTTCCTGCGCGATGGCGCCAACCGCCGCACCGACGCCTACGGCGGCTCGGTCGAGAACCGCGTGCGCTTCGCGCTGGAGGTGGTGGACGCCGTGGTGGCCGAGATCGGTGCGGGCCGGGTCGGCATCCGGCTGTCGCCGGTGACGCCGTCCAACGGCATCGCCGACAGCGCGCCGCAGGCCGTGTTCGGGCACCTGGTGCGCGAGCTGGACAAGCGCGGCATCGCCTTCATCCATTTCGTCGAGGGCGCCACGGGCGGCGCGCGCGACCTGGCGGGCTTCGACTTCGCCTGGGCGCGCCAGGCCTTCCGGGGCGTGTACATCGCCAACAACGGCTATGGCCGCGACCTGGCCGTCGAGGCCGTGGAGTCGGGCCGCGCGGACGCCGTGTCCTTCGGCCGCGCCTTCATCGCCAACCCGGACCTGGTGACGCGGCTGAAGACCGGCGCGCCGCTGAACGCACCGAACCCGCAGACCTTCTACACCCCGGGCCCGGTGGGCTACATCGATTACCCGGCGCTGCACGTACCGGCGGACGCCCAGAGCGTGGCGGCGTGACGCCCCGGCGGGGAGGGCACCCGGCGCGCCGCTAAGCCGGTGCGCTGGGTGAGCGCCCGCTGACGCTGATCAAGCCGCCACGCCGGCTGGGGCCAGGCGCGGCTTGCAAAATCGGGCCGCGACCCCGCACCGCCCGGAGGCCCGGCATGCCCACCCCTGTCCTGGAC
>JAEYPG010000412.1 GCA_023410975.1 Pseudomonadota bacterium | reverse complement strand
AAGGAGCAGGGGGTGCGCGCGCATCATTTCTCCGGCAGCTGCGGCGCGGGCAGGTCGCGGATGGTGATGCGCTGCTCGTCGCTGCCCGGGCGCAGCCACGACACGCCGCCCTTGCCCACGCGCGGCTCGGCGGTGCCGACCTGGCTCACGCCCTGGCGCACCTTCTTCATGCCCTCGTCCAGCAGCGCGTGCAGGTCCTTGGCATAGGGCAGCTTGTAGGCGCGCGGCTGGCGCGCGGGCTTGCCGTTCTCCAGCGCGTTGACCCAGACGTAGAGCGCGCCGGGGGTGGTCTTGCCGGGCTCCTCGATCACCGCCGCGAGCAGCACGAACTTCTCCGGCAGCGGGTCGGCGTTGGGCCAGCCCGCCAGGCCGTGCGCCGTGTCGTCGGCGAAGAAGTAGAAGACCGTCACGCCCACCACCAGCAAACCCTTGAGCCAGGCCGGCCAGCGCGACCACACCAGCGCCAGCGTGCACAGCAGCACCAGCACCGCGAGAGAGAGGATCAGGGCGAGGGTCATAGCCGTTGCACCAGCGATTTGGGAAGCGTGTTGACGTTGGTGACGTTGCCGTCGGGCAGCACCGTGAAGCGGACGGCCGTGGCCTCGTCGCCCTTGCGGGCCAGCTGGACCTGTCCGTAGAACACCACGTCCGCGCGGGGATTGACCTTGATGACGGAGACGGTGGCCTCCACCGGCTTGCCGTTCTTGGTCTCGTAGTAGTGCACGTTGACCGTGAACTCGCCCGGCTCGATGCCGCGCAGCGTGACGACTTCCTGGTTCAGCGGGTTGACCACCTGCTTGCCGTTGACCACCACCATGTCGTTGGTCAGGCCGCGGTCGTCGCGGTCCAGGTGCATCAGCCCGGCCTCGCGGGCGCGGAACCACACCAACTCGCCGGCGGGGTCCTGCACCCAGGTGTCGAGGTCGTTGGGGTCCATGTCGGGCCAGGACACGTTGATGATGAACTCGGCCTTGGCGGGGATGTCGCCCGTCTTGAGCGCCTTCGGGTTCATTGCCAGCAGCGCCACGATGAAGCAGAACACGAAGGCGATGAGCATGTTGAACAACATGTCATAGAAGGGATCGACCTCGGCCTCGCGGGTCGTGCGGCGCCTGCGCATGGCCTGCTCACTCCCCGCCGGCATCCAGGCGCAGCCCGGCGCGCTGTATGTCGGCCACCAGCGCGTCGGCGTAGCGGTCCAGCCGCGTGAGCTGCAGGCCCAGCAGGATGTTGCCCACCAGGCCCACCATGGTCGTGAGCAGCGCCACGCCCAGGCCCGTGGTGAGCTGGCGCAGCAGCTCCTGCGACTGCGTCGGGTCGAAGCTCTGCAGCTTGCCGATCTGCAGCGCCAGGATCGAGAAGCCGATCACCTTGCCCAGCAGCCCCAGCTTGAGCTGGATGCCGTTGACCCACCACGCGGTGCCGTGCGGGCCGTGCGTGCGCTCCAGCAGCAGGTCCATGGGCGCGCCGCCGTCCTGGGGCCGCGCGCGCAGCGACTGCAGGTACTCCGCGGCCCAGCCCGCGCCGTGCGTTCCCTGCGCCAGAGCCGCGCGCTCGCGCTGCAGCACGCGCGTGCGCGTGCCGCACCACAGCGACGCGGTGAAGAAGACGACGATGATCACCAGCGTCAGCCCCGTCGGGTCGGCCGACAGCAGCAGGCCCCACACGCCGCGCACGCCCAGCAGCCAGGTCGCGAAGCCCAGCAGCCCGGCCAAGGCCAGCCATTCGAAGGCCAGGGGCTCCACCGGCGCGGCGTCGGCCTTGCCGTGGGCGCGCCGCGGCGTGATCGCGGCCAGGGACGGGAGCATCTTCATCGCCGCGCCCTCTCAGCCGCGCTTGGTCAGCGCGCCGAAGCCACGCTGCGGGTCGTAGCCCCAGCTCGCGACGATGAAGCACAGCGCCAGCGTGCCCAGCACGATCCAGGGCGAGATGCCCGGGTCCTTGCCGTAGAGCGCGAAGCGCATCCACTCCACGACGTGCGTGAAGGGATTGAAGCGAGCGATCTGGTACACCCAGTTGGCGCCCGACTCCTCCAGCTTCCACAGCGGATAGAGCGCGGTGGACATGAAGTACATCGGGAAGATGACGAAGTTCATCGTCCCGGCGAAGTTCTCCAACTGCTTGATGTGCACCGACAGCAGCAGGCCCAGCGCGCCCAGCATCAGCGCCCCGCACACCGCCGCCAGCAGCACGCCGGGCAGGTGCTCCAGCACCGGCAGCTCGGTGCCCAGCAGCGCCGCGACGATGACGAAGGCCGCGGCCTGCGCCAGCGACAGCACGGCGGTGGCCATGAGCTTGGACAGCAGGATCCACGGCCGCGGCAGCGGCGCGGTCAGCAGCAGCCGCATCAGGCCCATCTCGCGGTCGTAGACCATCGCCAGGCTCGACTGCATGCCGTTGAACAGCAGCACCATGCCCACCAGGCCCGGCGCGATGTAGACGTCGTAGGGCGTGTAGGTGTCGTAGGGCTCGGCGATGGCCATGCCGAACACGTTGCGGAAGCCCGCGGCGAACACCGCCAGCCACAGCAGCGGCCGCACCAGCGCCGACACCAGGCGGCCGGACTGCTGCGAGAACTTCAGCAGCTCGCGCCAGACGATGGCGCGCATGGCGAGCAGCGCGTGGGCGATCACGCCCAGGCGCTCGCGGGCGGGGGTCAGGGTCGGGCTTTGCACAGCTTCTCCGGCGCATCGGCGCCCAGGGTGTCGAGCGCGTTCTTGGGATGGAGCACGCCTTCGACCGGCGCGGTGGAGATCACGCCCTGGCCGTCGGTGAGCAGCAGCGGCTGGCGCAGCTGGCCGTCCCAGGGGCGGAAGCTCATCACCACGCCCTTGGAGCCGTCCACGCTGCCTTGCAGCAGCGCCTTCTCGAAGTTGGCCAGCGGGCCCTTGGGCGCGGCCGTGGCGGCGGCCACCAGGGCCTTGCCCGCCATCCACGACGACCAGTCGGCGGCCGTCATGGGCCGGCTGGCGGCCTTCATGAAGCGGCGCGAGACCTGCGGCGCGCCGAAGCGCTCGAACTGCGCATGCCAGGCCACCGCCACCAGGCCCGCGTCGCCCACCACCGGGCGCGGCAGCGCGGTGCGGTAGGGCAGCGAGCGGGCGAACTCGCCGTCGCTGTCCACCACCCACACCGCGTCGTAGCTGGCGCCGCCGGTGAGCAGCAGCGGGTTGGCCAGGTTGCGCTCGCGCGGGTCGGCCGAGAGCTTGAAGGGCTTCGTGCCCACCAGCTTGAGCCCGTAGCGCTTGATGGCGGCCTGCGCCACCGCGGCGCGCTCGGCATCCAGCGGCGTGGGCCCGGCGAGCAGCAGCACCTGCGGCCACTTGCGTGCGGACAGCGTCTGCGCCAGGGCGTCGGCGCGCATGCGCTCGCTGGGCGCCACGTGCAGCAGGCGAGGGCGGCAGTCGGCCTCGCGCAGCCGGTCGTCGGGCGCCCCGATGTTGAGAAAGGTGATGCCTTGGGCCTGGCCGGCGTCCGCCGCCGCCAGCAGCTCGTCGGCGGACAGGTCGGCCACCACGAAGCTCACGCCCCGCCCCGCGAGGTCCTGGAC
>JAEYPG010000386.1 GCA_023410975.1 Pseudomonadota bacterium | reverse complement strand
CAACTTGTCAGTGAAAGATTGCCGTTCGCCCTGAGCTTGTCGAAGGGCCTGTTGGCCGGCTGCGCCGGGGGCTTCGACAGGCTCAGCCCGAACGGGATTTACTTCACTCTCGAAACAGAACTGGAATGAAACGGCCTGACAACGGCCGTGAGCTGGAACGCCTCGCCTATTGATTCGTCATTCCCGCCTGCGCGGGGATGACGAAGCAGGGAGCGGCGCGCTTCAGCTCACGGCCAACGCCTGGCCATTTACGTCATTCAACGGTGCGGCCCTACGTCGCACCGACACAGAAGCCCGGCTTCGACCGGACTCACCTCTCCGGAGACACCCTTCCCATGAAGAAAATGAACCCCCTGGTGCGCCAGATCATGGCCGCCATGGTCCTGGGCGTGGCCGTCGGCTGGGCGTGCCACGCCTGGGCTGCCGACGCCGCCGCGGCCAAGGACATCGCGCGCTACTTCGGCATCGCCACCGACATCTTCCTGCGCATGATCAAGATGATCGTGGCGCCGTTGGTGTTCGCCACGCTGGTGGCCGGCGTCGCCAGCATGGGCGACGTGAAGATGGTCGGCCGCGTCGGCACCAAGGCCCTTACCTGGTTCGTCACGGCCTCGCTGGTGTCGCTGGGCCTGGGCCTGGTGACGGTGAACCTGCTGCAGCCCGGCGCCGGCCTCGCCCTGCCCCTGCCCGATGCGGGCAGCAGCACCGGCCTGAAGACCTCGGCGCTCAACCTGGCCGACTTCATCACGCAGGTGTTCCCCACCAGCATCGCGCAGGCCATGGCGGGCAACGCCATCCTGCAGATCCTGGTGTTCTCGCTGTTCTTCGGCTTCGCCATCGCCGCGCTGCCGCGCGACGCCACGGCCACGACCACGCGCTTCGTCGACGAGCTGGTGAGCATCATGCTCAAGCTCACCGACTTCGTCATGAAGTTCGCGCCGGTGGGCGTGTTCGCCGCCATCGCCTCCGTGATCACCACGCAGGGCCTGGGCGTGCTGTGGACCTACGGCAAGTTCATCGGCGGCTTCTACGCCGGCCTGGCGCTGCTGTGGCTGGCCATGGTGCTGGTCGGGACGCTGGTGCTGGGCCCGACGGCCATGAAGCAGCTGCTGCGCCTGCTGCGCGAGCCGGTGCTGATCGCCTTCTCCACCGCCAGCAGCGAATCGGCCTACCCGAAGATGCTGGAGCAACTGGAGCGCTTCGGCGTGCGCCGCCGCATCGCCAGCTTCGTGCTGCCGCTGGGCTACTCCTTCAACCTGGACGGCTCGATGATGTACCAGGCCTTCGCCGCGATTTTCGTCGCGCAGGCCTTCGGCATCGAGATGTCGCTCACGACGCAGGTCACGATGCTGCTGGTGCTGATGGTGTCGAGCAAGGGCATCGCCGGCGTGCCGCGAGCCTCGCTGGTGGTGGTGGCCGCGGTGCTGCCGATGTTCGGGCTGCCCGAGGCGGGGCTGCTGCTGATCATGGGCATCGACCAGTTCCTGGACATGGGGCGTACCGCCACCAACGTCATCGGCAACGGCATCGCCACCGCGATCGTGGCCAAGTGGGAAGGCAAGGAGTCCAGCGCCGAGGACGAGGCCGCGCAAGCCCCGCAGGCCGCACCGGCCATCGGCACCCAGCCGCTGGCGGGCTGAGCCGCAACCAGCAGCCGTGCTCGGGCACGGCTGAGCGCGCGGCGAAGGCGCGGCCTTCAAGGTTGAGTCAGGCCGCTAGGATCGGGCCGGTTGCAACCCGCCGGAGACCTCCATGCGCACCGTCCCCCTTCCCAACGGCACTGCCCTGCCCGCCCTGGGCCTGGGCACCTGGCACACCGGCGAGTCCCCGCGCAGCCGCGCGGCGGAGGTGAAGGCGGTGCGCCTGGCCATCGAGCTGGGCGTGCGCCTGTTCGACACGGCCGAGATGTACGGCGAAGGCGGCGCGGAGGAGATGCTGGGCCAGGCGCTGGCCGAGGCGTTGCGCGCCGGCGACGTGCGGCGCGAGGAGCTGACCATCGTCAGCAAGGTCTATCCGCACAACGCCAGCCTCAAGGGCCTGCCCCAGGCCTGCGAGCGCAGCCTGCAGCGCCTGGGGCTGGAGCGCATCGACCTGTACCTGCTGCACTGGCCCGGCTCGCACCCGCTGCGCGACACGGTCGCGGCCTTCGAGGCGCTGCAGGCGCGCGGGCGCATCACGCACTGGGGCGTGAGCAACTTCGACACCGACGACATGAAGGCGCTGTGGCGCGTGCCCGGCGGCGAGGCCTGCGCGGTGAACCAGGTCTATTACTCGCTGTCGCAGCGCGGCATCGAGTTCGACCTGGTGCCGTGGCAGCGCGCGCGCCGCGTGCCGCTGATGGCCTACTGCCCCATCGACCAGGGTGCGCTGGCGCTGGAGCCTGAGCTGAAGAGCCTGGCGCAGCGCGTGGGCGCCACGCCTGCGCAGCTCGCGCTGGCGTGGCTGCTGCAGCGTGGCGACGTGGCCGCCATTCCCAAGGCCGTGCGCGAGGAGCACCTGCGCGATAACGTGGCGTCCGCAACCATCGAGCTGGACCCGGCCACGCTGGCGGCGCTGGATGCGCTGTTCCCGCCGCCCGAGGGGAAAGAGGCGCTGGCGATCGTGTGAGCGCGGCGGCACGCGCATGGAAGAGGGGCGCCGCGCGGCGCCCCTTCAGCTGTCAACGGGACTTCAAGCCGCCACCGCCGTGCTGGAGCGCGCGGCCTGGGCGCGGGCGTTGTCGATCACCTGCCGCGCCAGCTCCTGCGGCCCGGAGGGCGGGCCGTCGGAGCCGCCGGCGGAAGACGGCGCGCTGCCCACGTTGAACACCGAGACCACCTGCGCCAGGCGCTGGGCCTGGTCCTGCAGCGAGCGGGCCGCGGCGGCCGACTCTTCCACCAGCGCCGCGTTCTGCTGCGTGACGTTGTCGAGGTGGCTCACCGCCGAGTTGATCTGGCCGATGCCGTCGCGCTGCTCGCTGGCCGCCGCGGCGATGTCGCCGATGAGGTCGGCCACGCGCTGCACGTCGGTGACGATCTCCTTCATGAC
>JAEYPG010000317.1 GCA_023410975.1 Pseudomonadota bacterium | reverse complement strand
CGTCGGTGCACAGCGCCAGCGGCCCCAGGCCCGCGGCCACCGCCGCGGCAGCGCCGCCCGAGGAGCCGCCCGGCGTGCGTGCCAGGTCCCACGGGTTGCGGGTGGTGCCGTGCAGCGGGTTGGTCGTCACCCCCTTGCAGGCGAACTCCGAGCAGTTGCTCATGCCAAGGACCACGGCGCCGGCGCGGCGCAGTTGCGCCACCGCGAAGGCATCCTGGGGAGCGACGAAGTCCGCGAAACGGGCGGAGCCCTGTGTGACGCGCCGGTCCGCCACCCAGAGGTTGTGCTTGACGCTGAAGGGCACGCCCAGCAGCGGCGCGGCGTCGCCCGCGCGCAGCCGCCGGTCAGCCTCGGCCGCCTCGGCACGGCCCGGGGCGGCATCGAAGCCGGGCAGCGCATTGAGCTGCGGGTCCAGCGCGTGCACGCGCTCGGCCGCCGCCTCGAACACCTCCAGTGCGGACACCTCGCGCCGGCGCAGCAGCGAGGCCAGCTCGGTGGCCGTGGCTTGGAACAGCTGGTCCATGGCGCGTCAGCTCCGGCGCGGCAGCAGCGAGGGCGCGCCGCAGGCCAGGAATCGGCCACGCCCGGCACGGCCGTGGAACGCGGCGCCGTCCCACACGACCTCGCCGCGCGACAGCGTCAGCCCCGGCCAGGCGCGCAGCGTCATGCCCTCGTAGGGCGTGTAGTCCACGGCGTGGTGCAGCTGCTCGTTGCGCAGCACGAACTCGCGCTCGTCCCACACCACCAGGTCCGCGTCGGCGCCGATGGCGATGGTGCCCTTGCGCGGATGCAGCCCGTAGGCCTTGGCCGGATTCGTCGAGGTCAGCTCCACGAACTTGTGGATCGTCATGCGCCCGCCCAGCACGCCTTCGGAGTACAGCAGCGGCAGCCGCGTCTCGATGCCGGGGATGCCGTTGGGAATGTGGCGGAAGGCCACCTGCTCCCCGCCGGGCTGCTTGCCCTCGGCGCCCTCGTAGCGGAAGGGCGCGTGGTCGGAGGAGAACACGGTGAACAGCCCGTCGTTGAGCCCGGCCCAGATCACCTCCTGGTTGCTCGCGTCGCGCGGCGGCGGGCTGCAGACGCAGCGCGCGCCCAGGTAGCTGTCGTCGATGCCCAGGTCGGCCGCGGTGAGGAACAGGTACTGCGGGCAGGTCTCGGCGAAGACGTTCAGGCCCTGCGCGCGCGCCCAGCGGATCTGCTCCACCGCCTCGCGGCCCGAGACGTGGACGATGAGGATCGGCACGTCCACCAGTTGCGACAGCGCGATGGCGCGGTGCGTGGCCTCGCGCTCCACCAGCATCGGCCGCGCATGGGCATGGAAGCGCGGCGCCGTGCGGCCTGCGGCCTCCAGCTTCTTGGTCAGCCACTCGATGCAGTCGGCGTTCTCCGCATGCACCATGGCCATGGCGCCGTGGCGGCGTGCGACCTCCAGCACGTCCAGCACCTGGCCGTCGTCGAGCTTGAGGTCGTCGTAGGTCATGTAGATCTTGAACGAGGTGTAGCCCTCGCGGATCAGCGCGGGCAGCTCCTCGCCGAGCACCTGCGGCGTGGGGTCGCTCACGATCAGGTGGAAGGCGTAGTCCACGTGGGCCCGTCCTTCGGCGCGGTGGTGGTAGTCCGTGACCGCGGCGCGCAGCGACTGGCCGCGCTCCTGCGCGGCGAACGGGATCACCGTCGTCGTGCCGCCGCAGGCCGCGGCGCGCGTGCCGCTGTCGAAGTCGTCGGCCATGCGCACCGGCGGCGCCATCGGCTGGTCCAGGTGGCAATGCGCGTCCACGCCGCCGGGCGTGACGGTGCGGCCCGCGGCGTCGATCTCGCGCGCGCCGCCGGCCAGGGCATCGCCCAGCGCGGCGATGCGCCCGCCGCGGATGCCGATGTCGCAGTCGAAGCTGTCGCTGGCCGTGGCCACGCGGGCGTTGCGCAGCACCAGGTCGAAGGCCGGGCCGTTCATGCGCACCACCTCAGGGCGCCGTGCACCATCAATGGCGACACTGTTGTAGACAAACTGATAGACGCGATGTTCATGATTGGTGCACTTCGCGGAGAAGCTTTTCGGGTTGAGCGATCTGTTCGCAAGGACCGGGCCAGAGCGGAAACCGCAACGACCAAGTTGTCTACATATTCGTCGACAACAAAAACGGCGCGACCCGTGTTTACACTGGTGTCGACAATTTTTTGTTGATGCACAGTGGCGCCACCCCCCGGCGCCAGAGGAGAAACTTCATGGACCGACCGCTTCGCCTGGGCGTGCTGACGCCCTCCTCCAACACCGCGCTGGAGCCGCTGACCAGCGCGCTCGTGGCCGAGCTGCCGGGCTGCAGCGCGCACTTCTCGCGCTTCCGGGTGACGGAGATCTCGCTGTCGGCGCAGGCGCTGGGGCAGTTCGACGACGCGCCGATCCTGGCCGCGGCCGAGCTGCTGGCCGACGCGCGGGTGGACGTGATCGGCTGGAGCGGCACCGCCGCGGGCTGGCGCGGCTTCGACACCGACCGCGAGCTGGTGCGGCGCATCCGCGAGCGCACCGGCATCCCGGCCACCACCGCCGTGCTCGCGCTCAACGAGCTGCTGGCATTGGGCGGCGTCGAGCGGCTGGCGCTGCTGACGCCCTACACCGCCGACGTGCAGGAACGCATCGTCCGGAACTACGGCGCCATCGGCGTGGAAGTCGTGGCCGAGCAGCACCTGGGCATCAGCGTCAACCACGACTTCGCGCTGGTCGAGCCCACAACCTTGCTGGGCTCGATGCGCGAGCTGGCCGCGGCGCGCCCGCAGGCGTTCACGACCTTCTGCACCAACCTGCGCGCCGCGCCGCTGGCACAGCAGGTGGAGCGCGAGCTGGGGATTCCGCTGCTCGACACCGTCAGCACCACGGTGTGGGGCATGCTGCGCGCGGTCGGCGCCGATCCGGCCCGCATCCGCGGCTGGGGCCGTCTCTTCGACTGGAGTTGAGCATGCACCGGCACGACGACGACTGTGGGCACGCTCTTAAAATCGCGCCGCTGCGGCGCGGCGCCAGTGCATCCCTTCGGCCCGACAGCGCGCAGCCGGCAGCGGCCGACCCGCTCTCAGTCCTCACGTCCTGCCCTATGCCCCCCCGCAGCAGCCCGCGCAAGTCCGCCACCGCCACCCGCCGGCTGGAGCGCGAGAACACCAACGACGACATCTACGAGCGCATCTACGTGGCCATCCTGGAGCACCGGCTGCACCCGGGCACCAAGCTCGGCGAGGAGAAGCTTGCCGAGATCTTCGGCGTCAGCCGTGCGCGCGTGCGCGAGGTGCTGGCGCGGCTGGCGCACGAGCAGATCGTGGAGCTGTACCCGCAGCGCGGCGCCTTCGTGGCCAAGCCCAGTACCGAGCAGGCGCTGGACGTGTTCGAGGCGCGGCGCCTGATCGAGCCCGCGGTGCTGCGCCGGCTCATCGAGACGCTGACGCCGGAGAAGGTGGCGCGGCTGCGCCAGCACCAGGAGCTCGAGCTGGATGCGCGCCGGCGCGACGACAAGCGCGCGGTGGTGCGCCTGTCCGGGGAGTTCCACACCCTGGCCGCGGAGCTGGCGGGCAACTCGGCCCTGGCGCGCACCATGCGCGAGCTCTCCACGCTCACCTGCCTGATCATCGTGCTCTACGACGCGCCCACGGCCAGCAGCTGCCGGGCCGACGAGCACAGCGAGATCGTGGAAGCCATCGCCCGGCGCGACAGCGCGCGCGCCGAGAAGCTGATGCTGCAGCACCTGGACCACATCGAGCAGAGCCTGCGCCTGGACGCCAATGCCGAGGACGTGGACCTGGAGGCGGTGTTCCGCGAGGGCTGAGCTTGGCTCCGGTCGTCGCGCCGCATGGCAAGCCGCCTCGTGCGGGCGGCGGAATACGCTGCGGTGCCCCTGATGATGTCGCGCCCGCAACGGAACGTTGATGAGCGTGGTGCCACACGGCACAGCGCGCGGAGATCCCGATGGGGCGCGCTGTCGGCCGTGCCGGTGCAGCACCGCCACGTGCCGCCCAGGCGCTGACGTCCGGGCGGCGGTGTGGCGGCGCGGTTCGGGCCAAGAACAGCCAGGGCACCGCCTCGTCCGTTGAGAAGGAAACCCGCCTTGCCGCCGTAAGGGCGCGGAAGCCCGCGTGGGAGCCGCGAGCGCCGTCGCACACGACAATGGCGGTCTCATGAAAACGCTTATCGTGGCCGAGAAGCCCTCGGTGGCCGCCGACATCGCCCAGGCGCTCGGCGGCTTCACGCGCCGGGGCGGCTACTTCGAGCGCAGCGACCTGCTGGTGGCCGCCGCCCGCGGGCACCTGGTGCAGCTGGGCGTGCGCAAGGACGACGACCCCGGCTTCAACCTCGCGCGGCTGCCCGTCATCCCGCAGCGCTTCGCGCTGGAAGCCCTGCCGGACTCCAAGCAGGTGCTGGACCTGCTGCGCCAGCTCGCCGCCCGCCCCGACGTGGACCGCCTGGTCAACGCCTGCGACGCCGGGCGCGAGGGCGAGCTGATCTTTCGCCTCATCGTCGAATACCTGCGCGTGCGCAAGCCCATCGAGCGCATGTGGCTGCAGACCATGACCTCCACTGGCATCAAGCAGGCCTATGCCCACCGGCGCAGCGACGCCGACATGCGGCCGCTGGCCGCCGCGGCCCGCTCCCGGGCCGAGGCCGACTGGCTCGTGGGCGTCAACGCCACGCGGGCGCTGACCAAGGCCAACTTCGTGGCCCCGGGCGAGCTGGTGTCGGCCGGCCGGGTGCAGACGCCCACGCTGGCCCTGCTGGTGGACCGCGAGCACGAGATCCGCAACTTCGAGCCGCGCGACTTCTGGGAGGTGATCGCCACGCTGTCCGTGGCGGCCGGCGCCTGGCAGGCCAAGTGGTTCGACCCGGCGTTCAAGCCCGGCGACGACCCGGCGGCCCGGGCCGATCGCACCTTCGACCGCGCCGTCGCCGAGGCCGTGCAGCAAGCCTGCAGCGGCGTCGCGCCCAGCTCGGTGGAGGACAGCTCCAAGCCCGTGCGGCGCCATCCGCCCAAGCTCTACGACCTGACGACGCTGCAGCGCGACGCGAACGCGCGCTACGGCCTTTCCGCCAAGTCCACGCTGGCCTTGGCGCAGGCGCTGTACGAGCAGCACAAGGTGCTGACCTACCCGCGCACCGACTCGAACCACCTGCCCGAGGACTACCCGCCCAAGGTCGCCAAGGTGCTGCAGCTGCTGCCGGAGAACGTCCAGCCCTTTGCGCAGGCCATCCTGGACCACGGCTGGGCCGGCCCGCGCCATCCGGTCTACGACAACCGCAAGATCTCCGACCACTTCGCCATCATCCCCACCGGCAAGTCGCCAGCGGGCCTCTCGGAGGCCGAGGGCCGCATCTACGACATGGTGGTGCGCCGCTTCCTGGCCGCCTTCCACCCGGCGGCCGAGTACCTGGAGACGACGCGCCTGGCGGTGATCGCCGGCCACCGCTTCCGTGCCACGGGCCGCGTGCTGGTGTCGGCGGGCTGGCTGGCCGTCTACGGAGGCGAGGCCGGCGCCGTCGGCAGGGACAAGGGTAAGGAGAAGGGCAAGGACGCCGACAGGGAGCCCGTGAACCTGCCGGCCATGCGCCCCGGCGAGCCGGTGTCCAACGACGCGGTCGCGGTGCGTGCCGGCCAGACCACGCCCCCGCCCCGCTTTAGCGAAGCCTCGCTGCTCGCGGCCATGGAGAACGCCGGCCGGCTGGTGGACGACGACGCGCTCGCCGCGGCGATGAAGGAACGGGGCCTGGGCACGCCAGCCACCCGGGCCAACACGATCGAGGAGCTGCTGTCGGAGAAGAAGCACTACGTCGAGCGGCACAAGAAGGAGCTGGTGCCGACCGAGAAAGGCATCCGGCTCATCCAGGCGCTGCGGGAAAACGGGCTGGTGTCCCTCGCCTCCCCGGAGCTCACGGGCGAATGGGAATCCAGGCTGGCGCGCATCGAACGGGGCCAGGAGACGCGCGAGGCGTTCATGGCCGGCATCGCGGGCACCACGCAGGACCTCGTGGAGCGCATCCGGGCCAAGGCCGTGGCCGCGCCGTCGGGAGCGGGCAGCGGCGACGGCGGCACGGACACGGACATCGCCTGCCGCTGTGGGCAGGCCCGGCTGCAGGAGCGGCCCAGGAGCTGGAGCTGCCCAAGCTGCGGGCTCGCGATCTGGAAGGAAATCGCCGGCCGCAAGACGCGCAAGACCGACGCCAGGGCACTTTGCAAGGCCGGCCACACCGCGGCGCTGGACGGCTTCACCAGCAAGGCGGGCAAGAAGTTCTCGGCCGCACTGCGCCTGGTGGCCGGCCCGGGCGGGGGCAAGGTCGAGTTCGACTTCGACGCCCCCAGGCCGGCGCCGGACGACGGCGCCGCCCAGGCCCCGTCCCGGCGGCCCCGGCGCGATGCCGGCGGGCGAGGGAACGGGCGCCCCAGCCGCCCGGCAACCCGGTAAGCCGGCAACGCCTGCGCTCCGGCACGCGGGTGCCGAGCTTCGGCTCCCATGACAAAGCTCCTGCCCAAGGCAGTCGGGTTCTCACTGTTGCACCGGCGCCGGGCTTCGTAGCCTGTGGCCATGAATGACGATGACGACATGCAGACCGTGGACTCGGCCATCTGGCAGCAGGGCTTCGCCGTGGGTGCGCGGTCTCCAGCCTGTGCCTGCCCGTTTCCCAGGCGCTCCCACGAAGCCAGGAGCTGGCTGCTGGGCTGGGAGAAGGGCATTCAGCAGCTCCTGGCCCACGATCGCCGCGGCGAGCAGGCGGCGCTGGCCGCGGTGTCCACGCTGCACGCGCAGCCCAGCCAGCTGACCCGGCACCACTGAAGCCGGCCCTGCGCCGGATCGCGGCGGCGGCCGCAGCTCACGCGGGCGGCGATCCCGCCTGTCCATCGGCATCGGCCGTGGAGAACGGCAGCTGCACGTTGAACGTGCTGCCCACGGCGGGCCGGCTTTCCAGGGTCAGCGTGCCGCCCATCATGCTCACCAGCCGCCACACGATGGACAGCCCCAGGCCCGTGCCGCCGAAGCGGCGCGTCGTGGAGCTGTCAGCCTGCGTGAACGGCTCGAAGATGCGCCCCTGCTGCTCGGGCGAGATGCCGATGCCGGTATCCGCGACGCTGACAAGCAACCGCACCCGGTCGGGCCCGGCCACCGGCACGCACACGCGCAGCGCCACGCTGCCGCTGGCCGTGAACTTCACCGCGTTGGACAGCAGGTTCAGCAGCACCTGGCGCAGCCGCAGCGGATCGCCCACGAGGCGCTGCGGCAACTCCGGCGCGACATCGGCCACCAGCGCCAGGCCCTTGGCATCGGCTTGCGGCCGCACCAGCGCCAGGACGGTGCCCAGCAGCGGCAGCGGCTCGAAGGCCACGGCCTCCAGACGCATCTCGCCGGCCTCGATGCGCGAGAGGTCCAGCACGTCGCTCACCAGTGCGAGCAGTTGTTCGCCGGCGGCGTGGATGTGGCCCACGAAGCGGCCTACGTCGTCGGCCAGCGGCCGTTGCTGCAGCAACTGGCTCAGGCCGATCACGGCATTGAGCGGCGTGCGGATCTCGTGGCTCATGTGGGCCAGGAACGCGCTCTTGGCATGGGTGGCGGCCTCGGCCGCGTCGCGCGCCGCGGCCAGCTCGTCGGTACGCTCCCGCACCCGCTGCTCCAGCGTGGCGTTGAGGGCCTGGAGCTGCATTTCCGCCTGCTTGCGCTCGGTGATGTCCAGGTTGACGCCCACCATGCACAGCGCCCGTCCCTGCTCGTCGCGCACGACCTGGGCGCGCCCCAGCACCCAGCGCAGCTCGCCATCGCCGCGCACCAGCCGCATCTCCATCTCGAAGGCGGCGTCGCCTTCCAGCGCCTGAGCCACCGCCGCTTCCACCGCGGCGCGGTCCTGCGCATGCACAAGGGCCAGGAACATGTCGGCGCGCGCCAGGCCGTCCTCGCGCACCGGCAGGCCCAGCAGTTCGAACATCTGCGCATTCCAGTGCGACTCGCCGCTGGCCAGCTCCCAGTCCCACACGCCCATGCGGCCGGCGGTGAGCGCGACGTCCAGCCGCAACTGCGCCTGCGCCAGCTGCTGCGTGCGCTCCTGCAAGGCTTCGCTGGCGCGGCGCTGCTGGTCGATGTCGTCCAGCACCATGAGCGCCCCGGTGACGGAGCCCAGGCCATCGCGCAGCGGCGTGGCCACCGCGCGGATCCAGACCTGGCGGCCGTCCGGCCGGTGGTACAGCAGCTCCAGCTCGGGGCGCGCCACGCCTGCGAGCGCGCGTGCCAGCACATGCTCCTCGGCCTGCACGCGGCGGCCATCGGGATGGAAGGCGGGGTAGGCGCCGTAATCCTGCGCGCGCCGCCCGTCCGGTGCCGGGTGGCCGAGGATGGCCTCTACCTGGCGGTTGGCCTTGACGATATGCCCGTCAGGGGCCTCGGCGAAGGCCAGTCCCACCGGCGCGGCTTCGAAGATGGCGCGCAGCAGGTCCTCGCTGGCGCGCAGCCGCTCGTCGGCTTCACGCCGGGCCGTGACGTCCTGGAAATACACGCCGAGCCCGTGCGGAGCGGGATAGGCCCGCACCTCCAGCCACATGCCCAGCCGCGGATGGAAGGCTTCGAAGGCCACCGCCACGCCCTGCGCCATGGCGTGGCGGTACAGCCGTTCGAACACCGTCCCGACGATGTCCGGGAAGACCTCCCACACCACACGGCCCAGCACTTCCTCGCGTACCGTGCCCGTCACCGCCAGCGCACGGTCGTTGACGTAGGTGAAGCGCCAGTCGCGGTCCAGCGCGAAGAAGGCGTCGCTGATGGCCGCCAGCATGGACTCCACCTGCGCGCGGGCCGCGTGCTCGGCCTCGTACATGCGCGCGCGCTCCAGCGCCTGGGCGCACAGCTGCGCCAGCGCCCCCAGGTAGCCGAGCTCGGCCTCGCTCATCGCGTGGTTGCAGTCCCAGTCGAAGCTCACGAAGCCGAGCACCGTGACCTCCCGGTTCCCCGGATGGGCCAGGGCCGTCGACAGCAGCAGCGGAAAGGTGGCCGTGGCGCAGTAGTGGCCCATTTCCACGAGCTCGCCCAATGCCGGATAGCGTGCCGCCAGTTCCGCGCCCGAGCCGATGACCACCGGCTGGCGCTGCGCCATCGCGTCGCCCGCCGGCGTCGGCGCGTCGGCGGGGATGCGCCGCCAGGCCCGCACGACCGCCTCGTCGTAGCCGATGGCCGCCAACAGCTCCATCGTGTCGCCCGGACGCACGCCATCGACGAGGCGGTACACCGAACCCTGGCTGGCGCCGATGGAGCGCACGCCCGCCTGCAGCGTCGCCATGGCCACCTGCTGCGGCGTGCGCGCCGCCGACAGCGTGGCCGTGAGGCCCTGCAGCTGCTCGATGCGCTCGCGCGCCAGCGTCTCGGCGGCCAGCAGCTCCTCGCGCTCCAATTCAGCGGCGCGCAGCGCGGTGACGTCGAGGGCGACCACCACGCCGCCAGCCAGCCGGCCCTGCGCGTCGCGCACCGGCGCGGCGCTGTTGAGCAGGAATCGGGTGGGGCCGGCATCGAAAGGCTGGCATTGCACCAGCTGGCCGCGCACCACCTCGCCATGCAGCAGCGAACGCGACAGCGCCCATTCGTGCGCCTGGACAAGCTCCCCGCCGTCCGCGTGCCAGCCCACCCATTCGCCGTATTGCCGCCAGCGGGCGGTGTCGGGCGGTCCGCCCCAGAGCGCACGGTGCGCGGCGTTGTCACGGGTCAGACGGCCCTGCGCATCCGCGATGGCCACGCCCACGGGCAGCGCGTCCAGCACCGCGCTCAGGTGGGCCTCGCTCGCGTCGCGCGCCCGCTCCGCCCGTGCCCGCTCCACGGCCGCCCACAGGCGTTCGCACACCTGCTCCGCCAGCGCGACGTCGCTCGGCGTCCACTCGCGCGGCTCGGGATGGTGGATGAACAGCAGCGCCACCAGGCGCCCATGCTTGACCAGCGGCACGTCCAGGAGGCTGCGGGTGTGGATGCCGTCGTAGGCCGCCACCACCTCGGCCGCCCTGGTGCGCGCATCAAGCCGGACGTCGCGGATGGCCACCGTGCGCCCAGCCTCCATGTCGCCCAGGTAAGCCGGCCCGAAATCCGGCAGGCGCCACGTGCCGACCACCGAGGGAATGCGCCCGTCGTTCCAGTCGCGATGCACCGTGATGCAGGGCGGCGTGCCGTCGATCTCGCCGTAGCCCACCTGCGCCGCGCCCAGGTGCAGGCCCAGCGCGGCCGTGGCGGCGTCCATCTGGTCCTGCGGCTCGGCCAGGTCGCGCAGCCTCTCGCTCACGGCGAGCAGAATGCGCGCGCGCTGCTCCTGCTCGGCCAGCGCCTGCTCGGCGCGCACCATCTCGTCCACGTCGGTGGCCGAGCCGACCCAGCCGACGAGCGCGCCCGCCGCGTCCCGCCTGGGCACCACGTGCACCAGGTGCCAGCGCCATTGCCCGTCATGGCGGCGAAGGCGCCGGCGCGAGGAGAACTCGACGCCGTCAACGATCCGCTGCGCCCACTGGGCCTGCGCGGCGGCCAGGTCCTCGGGGTGCAGAAGCGGGTACCAGCCGTGCGCGGCCAGCTGCTGCGGCGTCAGGCCGCTGTATCGCAGCCAACCCGCGCTGGCCCAGACATTGGCGCCATGGGCATCGGCCTCGAACACCAGGTTGGGCAGGGCGTCGACCAGGCTCTGGAAGCGGCAACACGGCATGCAACCCTCGCGGCAGCCTTGACGAAAGCCCTCAGGTTACAGACGCCGGCGGCTCGCCGTGCCCGAAGAGACGGCCCGGAACATCAAATCCGTAACATTTCAGGCAAGGCCCCCGGACATGGCGCGCCTGGCGCCGCCGTCCGCCCGCTCGGACTGCCTGGCCCTGAGCAGCCGCAGACCGTTGGCCACGACGATCAGCGTCGCGCCCATGTCGGCGAACACCGCCATCCACATCGTGGCGGAGCCGAACACCGCCAGCACGAAGAACACGGCCTTCACGCCGATGGCAAACGCGATGTTCTGCCACAGCACGGCGCGCGTGAGGCGCGAGAGCCGGATGGCCTCCGGGATGCGGCGCAGGTCGTCGTTCATCACCACCACGTCGGCCGCCTCCATGGCCGTGTCGGTGCCCGCCGCGCCCATGGCGACGCCGATGTCCGCGCGCGCCAGCGCCGGCGCGTCGTTGATGCCGTCCCCCACCATCGCCACCGCGCCGCGCCGGCGCAGCGCCTCCACCGCGGCGAGCTTGTCCTCGGGCAGCAGGTTGGCGCTCACCTCGTCGATGCCGGCCTGCCGCGCGATGGTCTGCCCCGCGGCGGCGTTGTCGCCCGTGAGCAGCACGGGTGTGACGCCCAGCGCGCGCAGCTGCGCCACCGCCTCGCGCGAGCTGGCCTTGATCGTGTCGGCCACGGCAAACACTGCCAGCACGCCGTCCTCGCCCATGAGCAGCGTGATGCTGCGCCCCTGCGCCTCCTGGGCCTGCAGCCGCTGCTCCAGCGCGGCGCTGCACTGCCCGCGCTCCTCGGCCAGGCGATGGTTGCCCAGCACGACGCGCCGGCCCTCGACCACGCCCTCCACGCCGCGGCCGGGCAGCGCCTTGAACGCCGTGACGCCGTCGCCCTGCAGCGCCAGGCCCCGCGCGATGGCTTGCGACACCGGGTGGTCCGAGCGCGCCGCCAAGCTCGCGGCTACCTGCGCGTTGGCGTCGCGCTCGCCCTGCAGGCTCTCCCAGTGCACGAGCTTCGGGCGGCCTTCCGTGAGGGTGCCGGTCTTGTCCAGCGCCACGACCTTGATCTCCCGGGCCTGCTCCAGGTAGGTGCCGCCCTTGATCAGCACGCCGCGCCGCGCCGCCGCGGCCAGCGCGCTGACCACCGTCACCGGCGTGGAGATCACCAGCGCACACGGGCAGCCGATGACCAGCAGCACCAGCGCCTTGTACAGCCCTTGCGTCCAGGTCGCGTCGGTGAGCCACGGCAGCAGCACGGCGGTGGCCAGGGCCAGCGCGAAGATGGCCGGGGTGTAGACCCGCGAGAAGCGGTCCACGAAGCGCTGTGTCGGCGCCCGCGCGCTCTGCGCCTGCTCGACGGCGTGGATGATGCGCGCCAGCGTGCTGTCGGAGGCCGGGGCCGTCACGCGCAGCTCGATCTCGCCGGTCTCGTTCACGCTGCCCGCGAAGACGGCATCGCCCGGCGCCTTGTCCACCGGGATGCTCTCGCCGGTGACGGGGGCCTGGTTCAAGGCGCTGTTGCCCCGCGTGACGATGCCGTCCAGCGGCACGCGCTCGCCCGGACGGATGCGCACCGTATCGCCCACGGCCACCGCGCCGGCGGGCACCGCGCGCCAGGCGCCGTCGGCCTGGCGC
>JAEYPG010000631.1 GCA_023410975.1 Pseudomonadota bacterium | reverse complement strand
GGCCCGAGCCGCTGCCCGGCGCACGCCACGAGCCCGCCGCGCGCTTCTACCTGTTCGTCCTCAAGGGCTACGCCTACCTGAGCATGCGCCTGGGCGACGACGTGGAGGCGCGCGACGCGCTGGCGCTGCTGCGCGCGCTCGACCCGCAGGACTGCGTGGGCGCGGCCCTGCTCGAAGGCGTGCGCCAGCGCGCGCTGCGGGGCGAGGCCAGCGATGATGACGACCCTGCTCCCGTGCCGGTAGCCACCGGCGCGGCCGCGTGGGCCAGCCTGGCACCCGCCTGAAGGAGCCCCCGATGCACGGCCCAGTGGCCAACACGCAGGGCGACATCCCGGCCCTCGACTGGCAGGGCTGCCCTCTCACAGAAGCCACCTGCCACGCCTGCGCACATGCCGCGCTGCGCGAAGGCGGCGGCTGCGAGCCCGGGCGCTGCTGCATGCAGGACGCCTACGCGCGGCGCATCGACCGCTTCTTCCGCAACCACCCGCAGCTTGCCAACGAGCACCTGGCGCATCCGTATTTCGAGGTGCGCGCCATCGCCGCGCGCCACGCGGAGCTGTTCCGCCTGCCTGCGCTGCTGGACGACCCGGACGAGACGGTACGCATGCAACTGGCGCTGCGCGTGCCGCAGCGGTTGCTGTTGCGCATGGTGAACGACCCTCACCGCGAGGTGCGCATCCGCGTGGCGCAGCGCATCGACGCGACGGCGCTGCCCTCGATGCTGCGCGACCCCGACTACCAGGTGCGCCAGACCCTGGCGCGCCGCCTGCCCGAAGGGCTGCTGCCGCTGCTGATGCACGACGCGGACCTGCAGGTGCGCCTGGAAGTGGCGCGCCGCGTGCAGATGCCCGCGCTGTGGCGCCTGGTTGAAGACCCGGCACCGGAGGTGCGGCGCATCGTCGCCGAGCGGCTGCCCGCGCCTCTGCTGGACGCCCTGGCCGGCGATCCCGACTGGACCGTGCGCTGGGAGGCCGCCCGTGCCCTGGGCCACGTGCTGGAACGGCTGCTGGGCGACGAAGAACCCGAGGTGCGCGAGCGTGCCGCCGTGCGCCGCGCTGAACTGGAGTGCACCCATGGCTGACATCGCCCGTGACGACGACACCATCGAGATCGCGCTGCCGCCCCGCTTCCAGATGGGCGAGCGCGTCATCAGCCGCAGCGTGGTCCGCAACGACGGCACCTATGGCGGCAAAGACATCGGCGCGCTGCTGGTGAACCGCGGCGACGTCGGCTTCGTCCGTTCCATCGGCACATTCCTGCAGCAGTTCTATATCTACGCCGTGGAGTTTCCCGAAACCGGCCACCAGGTGGGCATGCGCGCCAAGGAGCTGTGCACGCTGGACAACCTGCCTGAAGAGGTGCTGGCGCAACTGGGCGATCGTGCCGGGCTGCTTGACAGCCTGCGCTGAAGGAGCCCCGGCATGAGCGCCGCGGCGACCCTGGCCCCTGTCGAGGCGCCCCCGCGCAACGACCGCGTGGTCGAGCTCGATGGCGCGCGCATCCGGCGCGCCATCCGCTCGCGCAGGCGCTACCGTTACGTGCAGCCTCGCGTGCAGCGCGAGGGCCTGGGCTGGTTGGTGTCCAGCCCCAATTGCTCGCGCAACATCGACCCGCATGGCGGCGAGATTCTCGTGGCCTGGCTGGTGCCGGCCAGCCAGGGCTGCTGGCTGCTGCACAAGCGCGACCACGCGCAGGGCTGTTGGGTGCTCAAGAGCGCCGGCGTGACACTGGTCCAGGCGCTGCGTGAGCTGTGTGAGGACCCACTGCGAGAGTTCTGGCCCTGAACGACGCTGCCCGAGAGCGTCATCGCCCACAGCGGCCCCTGCAACGGCTGAAGCCTGGCCGCAACCGCCAGGCACACATGAGCTTGATCCAAGCTGCCGGCCTCTGCAAACACCAAGGCAGCTTGGCGGCCCAGTTCAACCTCACGGGCTCGTCCCAGGCCGGTCCGGGGTACGGGCACAGAGGACGCGAACACAGCACTTCCTTGCGGGCAGCGCGTAGCGCCTGATTCGACCACCTTGCCTGCCTGCAAGGACAGGTCTATTACGCCCGCCACAGCGCGCCACGCTTGCCAGCCATGCCGGGCCAATCACGGCGGACCGAACCGGCACGCGAACAGGTTGAAACAACTCGCGCAAGGCAAACACTTCACGGTACCAGCGAAACGCCCGAATACATACCGTGAACACGGCTGATTTCGGCATTATTCCTTGTACTGCATGCTTGCCGCTTGCGCCTGTCCGATTGATTGAGGCATGACGCAGTGCTCTTGGGAGTGGTCAATGCGCGCAAGTCTCCAAGACTACCGGGCCGGCAGTGCCCTCTGGTTGGCAACGCTCGTGCTGTTGTGCTCATGTGGCAGCGGCTCCAGTGGTGCTGATGTCGCAGCGTCGCAGGCTGATCCGGCCAGGGAACAAGCCCAGACGGCCACGGCCACGCCGCTGTTCAAGCTGGAGCTTGCCAGTGCCGTAGGCGGCTCACTGTTGCCCTTCACGGCAGGCCAGCCATTGCGCCAGGGCGACGTGCCCGCCGGCTCGGTGTTGGTGGCCGATGGCGTGCCGGAGC
>JAEYPG010000301.1 GCA_023410975.1 Pseudomonadota bacterium | reverse complement strand
CCGCTGGCCCAGTTGATCTCCAGGATCAGGTCAAGGAACTCCTCCTGCACCGGCTGCGGGCTGCTGATGCGCAGCACCTGCTGCCCGTCGGAGCGCTGCACCAAGCTGACCCTCGCCTCGGCCAGCGACGGGCTGCGGCTCACGCCGGCGCTGCGGTAGGCCTCGGCCGGCGCGAGGGTGGCGGACAGGCTGCCCGCCTCCTCGGGACTGATGGCGCCGATCTCCACTTCCGCGCGCAGCGGCTCGCCGCGCCCCGAGTGCAGCACGATGCGTCCCAGGCTCAGCGCCCAGGCGCTGCCGCAGACGGCCAAGCCGAGCGCGGCCACGGCCGAATGCCGCAGCGCCGCACGGGTCGCTTTCTTCGAGCTGATCCTCAAGACCTCTCCCCTTACATAGCCAAGGCGGCGCCGCAACTGCCGCCCGCAGCGCGCCGAGGTCCGCAAGGAATACAGCGCGGCGCGGCCGGCGCGCTAGCTCGTTGGTTTCTTATCGAGTCTCGATCAGCAGGCGCAGCATGCGGCGCAGCGGCTCGGCCGCGCCCCACAGCAGCTGGTCGCCGATGGTGAAGGCACCCAGGTATTCCGGGCCCATCGCCAGCTTGCGCAGCCGGCCCACCGGGATGGTCAGCGTGCCCGTGACGGCCACCGGCGTGAGGTCGCGGATGGTGGCCTCGCGGTTGTTGGGCACCACCTTCACCCACTCGTTGTCGGCGGCGATCATGGCCTCGATCTCGGCCAGCGGCACGTCCTTCTTGAGCTTGAAGGTCAGCGCCTGGCTGTGGCAGCGCATGGCGCCGATGCGCACGCAGAAGCCGTCCACCGGCACGGCAGGGCTGTTGAAGCCCTCGCCCTGGCCGAGAATCTTGTTGGTCTCGGCCATGCCCTTCCACTCCTCGCGCGACATGCCGTTGCCGAGGTCCTTGTCGATCCAGGGGATCAGCGAGCCGCCCAGCGGTACGCCGAAATTGGCCTTCTCGGCGTCTTCCAGCGTGCGCTGCTTCTCGATGACGCGGCGGTCGATCTCCAGGATCGCGCTGGTCGGGTCGGCCAGCAGGTCGCGCACTTCATGGTTGAGCGTGCCGAACTGCGTCAGCAGCTCGCGCATGTGCTGCGCGCCGCCGCCGGAAGCGGCCTGGTAGGTGTGGGTGCTCATCCACTCTAACAGGCCGGCCTTGTACAGCGCGCCCACGCCCATGAGCATGCAGCTCACGGTGCAGTTGCCGCCGACCCAGTTGCGCCCGCCCTTGGCCAGCGCGTCCTTGATCACGGGCAGGTTCACCGGGTCCAGCACGATGACGGCGTCGTCCTTCATGCGCAGCGTCGAGGCCGCATCGATCCAGTGGCCGTTCCAGCCCGCGGCGCGCAGCTTGGGATAGACCTCGCTGGTGTAGTCGCCGCCCTGGGCCGTGAGGATGATGTCGCAGCGCTTGAGCGCGTCGATGTCGAACGCGTTCTGCAGCTTGGTCTCGTTCTTCGCCATGGCCGGGGCGTTGCCGCCGGCGTTGGACGTGGAGAAGAACAGCGGCTCGATCAGCTCGAAGTCGCCTTCGGCGCGCATGCGCTCCATCAGCACGGAGCCGACCATGCCGCGCCAGCCCACCAATCCCACGAGTGCCATCGTCAATCCTTTGAAATTACTGCTTCCCGGACCCCAGCTTTCCCGGCTCGTTCGCCGGGGTCCAGGGGATGGGCGAGACGAACCGGAGCTGAATCAGCCCGTAATCGTTTTGCCGGTGATGGCCGCCACCACGGCGTCGCCCATCTCGCGCGTGCCCACCTTGCGGGTGCCGTCGCTGTAGATGTCGGGCGTGCGCAGACCCGCGGCCAGCACGGCGCGCACCGCCGATTCGATGCGGTCGGCGGCTTCGGGTTGGGCGAGGGTGTAACGGAGCATCATGGCTGCGGACAGGATTGTAGCCAGGGGGTTTGCAACACCCTTACCGGCAATGTCCGGCGCGCTGCCATGGCTGGGCTCGTAAAGGCCCTTGTTGTTCGCGTCCAGCGAGGCCGACGGCAGCATGCCGATGGAGCCGGTGAGCATCGCCGCCTCGTCGGAGAGGATGTCGCCGAACATGTTGCCGGTGACGACCACGTCGAACTTCTTGGGCGCCTTGACCAGCTGCATCGCGGCGTTGTCCACGTACATGTGCTCCAGCTCCACGTCCGGGTACTGGGCATGCACCTCGGTCACGACGTCCTTCCAGAACTGGAAGGTCTCCAGCACGTTGGCCTTGTCCACGCTGGTGACCTTCTTGCCACGCCGGCGCGCGGCCTGGAAGGCCACGTGCGCAATGCGCTCGATCTCCGGGCGCGAGTAGCGCATCGTGTCGAAGGCTTCCTCGGCGCCGGGGAAGTGGCCGTCCACCGCCGTGCGGCGGCCGCGCGGCTGGCCGAAGTAGATGTCGCCGGTCAGTTCCCGAATGATCAGGATGTCCAGGCCCGCCACCAGCTCGGGCTTGAGGCTCGACGCGTGCGTGAGCTGCTCGTAGCACAGCGCCGGGCGCAGGTTGGCGAACAGGCCCAGGTGCTTGCGCAGGCCCAGGATCGCCTGCTCGGGGCGCAGCGCGCGCTCCAGCTTGTCGAACTTCCAGTCGCCCACGGCGCCGAAGAGCACCGCGTCGGCGTCCTTGGCCAGCTGCAGCGTGGCATCCGGCAGCGGGTGGCCCTTGGCCTCGTAGGCCGCGCCGCCCACCACCGCCTCTTCCATCTCCAGCGGCAGCTCCAGCACGTTGAGGACCTTCACGGCCTCGGCCACGATCTCGGTACCGATGCCGTCGCCCGGCAGCACTGCAATCTTCATGTTCTCTTCTCCAGATGGGGATTCGTGATCAGCGGCCGGTGTTGGCCAGCCAGGGCATCCTGGCCAGGCGCTCGCCCTCGAAGCGGGCGATCTTCTCGGCGTGGCGCAGCGTCAGGCCGATGTCGTCGAAGCCGTTGACCAGGCAGTACTTGCGGAAGGGCTGCACGTCGAATTCGAGCTCGGTGCCGTCGGGGCGCACCACGCGCTGGCGCGGCAGGTCGATGGTGAGCTGGAAGCCCGGGAAGGCCGCCACGTCGTCGAACAGCTTGTCCACCTCGCGCTCCGGCAGCACCACCGGCAGCAGCCCGTTCTTGAAGCAGTTGTTGAAGAAGATGTCGGCGAAGCTCGGCGCGATCAGCGCGCGGAAGCCGAACTGCTCCAGCGCCCAGGGCGCGTGCTCGCGGCTGGAGCCGCAGCCGAAGTTGCGCCGCGCCAGCAGGATCGACGCGCCGGCGTAGCGCGGCTGGTTGAGCACGAAATCCGGGTTGGGCTTGCGCTCGGCCGGGTCCTGGCCCGGCTCGCCGTGGTCGAGGTAGCGCCATTCGTCGAACAGGTTCGGGCCGAAGCCCGTGCGCTTGATCGACTTCAGGAACTGCTTCGGGATGATCGCGTCGGTGTCGACGTTCTCGCGGTCCATCGGGGCCACCAGACCCTGGTGCACGGTGAAGGCTTGCATGTGGATGTCCTCGGGGCGTTGGTTGTCAGGCGATGCGGCGCACGTCCACGAAGTGGCCTTGCATGGCCGCCGCGGCGGCCATGGCCGGGCTCACCAGGTGCGTGCGGCCGCCGTTGCCCTGACGGCCTTCGAAGTTGCGGTTGGAGGTGCTGGCGCAGCGCTCGCCCGGCTCCAGGCGGTCGGCGTTCATGGCCAGGCACATCGAGCATCCCGGCTCGCGCCACTCGAAGCCCGCGGCCTTGAAGACCTCGTGCAGCCCTTCACGCTCGGCCTGCGCCTTGACCAGGCCCGAGCCCGGCACCACCAGCGCGGCCTTGACGTTGGAGGCCACCTTGCCGCCGATGCGCTTGACCACCGCGGCGGCCTCGCGCAGGTCCTCGATGCGCGAGTTGGTGCAGGAGCCGATGAACACCTTGTCCACGTGCACGTCGGCCAGCGGCTTGCCCGGCTCCAGGCCCATGTAGGCCAGCGCGCGCTCGATGGCGCCGCGCTTGACGGCGTCCTTCTCGTGGTCGGGATCGGGCACGCGGTCCTCGATGGACAGCACCATCTCCGGCGAGGTGCCCCAGGTCACCTGCGGCTTGATCTGCGCGGCGTCGATCTCCACCACGTGGTCGAAGTGCGCGCCCGGGTCGGAGTGCAGCGTGCGCCAGTGCGCCACGGCGGTCTCCCACTCGGCGTCGGTCTGCGGCGCGAAGGGACGGCCCTTGACGTAGTTCAGCGTCACCTCGTCCACCGCCACCAGGCCCGCGCGGGCGCCGGCCTCGATGGCCATGTTGCACACCGTCATGCGGCCTTCCATCGACAGCGCGCGGATGGCCGAGCCGCCGAACTCGATCGTGTAGCCCGTGCCGCCGGCGGTGCCGATCTTGCCGATGATGGCCAGCACGATGTCCTTGGCGCCGCAGCCGCGCGGAAGAACGCCCTCGACCTTGACCAGCATGTTCTTGGCCTTCTTGGCCAGCAGCGTCTGCGTGGCCATCACGTGCTCGACCTCGCTGGTGCCGATGCCGTGCGCCAGCGCGCCGAAGGCGCCGTGGGTGCTGGTGTGGCTGTCGCCGCACACCACCGTCATGCCCGGCAGCGTGGCGCCGTTTTCCGGGCCGATGACGTGCACGATGCCCTGGCGCTGGTCCATGAACGGGAAGTACGCCGCGGCGCCGAAGGCGCGGATGTTGGCGTCCAGCGTCGTGATCTGCTGCTTGCTGATCGGGTCGGCAATGCCGTCGTAGCCGCGCTCCCAGCCCGTGGTGGGCGTGTTGTGGTCGGCGGTGGCGACGATCGAGCTGTTGCGCCAGGGCTTCCGGTTCGCCAGGCGCAGCCCCTCGAAGGCCTGCGGGCTGGTGACTTCGTGCACCAGGTGGCGATCGATGTAGAGGATGGCGGTGCCGTCTTCCTCGGTGTGGATGACGTGTTCATCCCACAGCTTGTCGTAGAGCGTGCGTGCGGTGTTCATGGCGTCGGGATCAAGGTGGAAGAAGCGCCGGCGGCGGGAGCCGGCGCGGCCAGGGAATCGATGAAGCGCTGCACCAGGGCGGGCAGGCGCTGCTGGGAACGGACGGCAATCTGGTACTCGCGCTCGGCCCAGGCTTCGTCAAGTTTGAGCACGTGCAGGCCGAAGAGCTGGCTGAAGCGCTCGGCCACCACGGCCGGCAGGATCGCCACGCCCAGGCCCGCGCCCACGAGCTGCGCGATGGCGTCGAAGCCGTGCACCTGCAGCCGGGTGTTGAGCACGCGCCCGCGCTCGCTGGCCTGCTCGCGCACGAACTCCTGCACCGCGGCGCCCACGTGCAGGCCGACCAGGTCGTAGTCCAGCAGCGATTCGAAGCGTACCGACGCCTCGTCGGCCAGCTCGTGCCCGGCCGGGACGATGACGGCCAGCGTGCCGCGGCGCCACGGCCGCGTGGCGAGCTGAGGCTCCAGCAGCGGCGGCACGAAGATGCCCACGTCGGCATGCCCTTCCGCCACGGCCGCCTGCACCTCGGCGCTGGTCATGTCCTCCAGGCTGATGCGGATCAGCGGGTTCTCGCGCGTGAAGGCCGCCAGCGGCGGCGGCAGGCATTCGGCAATGGCGCTGGCGTTGGCCGCCAGCCGCAGGTGGCCCTTGAGGCCGCGCGCGTACTCGACGACTTCGCTCTCCAGCGCATGCAGCGAGGCATTGAGCGAGCGGATGTGGCGCACCAGCGCACGGCCCGCGTCGGTGATCTCGACGCCGCGCGCACGGCGCTCGAACAACACCACGCCCAGCCGCGCCTCCAGGTCCGACAGCCGCTTGCTCGCGGCCGCCAGCGCCAGGTGCTCGCGCTCGGCGGCGCGCGTCAGGCTGCCGGTCTCGGCAATCGCGAGCACGAGGTTGAGGCTGAGGAGGTCGAAACGCATGGGGTATTCGGCAAGGCTGCGTATGGTGCCTTGGCGCCACGCGAAGGGTCATCGGCGTTTCGCAATCCAGCCTTCGCGCGGCGCGAAGGCTGGAGAACATTCGGTAACTCAGCCGACCAGCAGCCGCGCGCCCTCGCCTGCGGGCATCACCTCGCCGATCTCGGCCGCGTGCTCGAAGCCGTGGCGGCGGAACAGCGCCAGCACGTCAGGCACGGCGGCCGCGTCGCAGCTCACCAGCAGGCCGCCGCTGGTCTGCGGATCGGTGACCAGCGCGCGCTCCAGGTCGCCCAGGCCCGCGCCCAGCGCCACTTCCGCGCCGTAGCCGGCCCAGTTGCGGCCCGAGGCGCCGGTGATGAAGCCTTGAGCGGCCAGCCCGCGCACGCCGGGCAGCAGCGGCACGGCGCTCCAGTCGAGGCGAACGCGGCAGCCGGCGCCGCGCGCCAGCTCCAGCGCGTGGCCGGCCAAGCCGAAGCCGGTGACGTCGGTGATCGCGTGCACGCCAGGAAGCTCGGCCAGCGCCGGCCCCGGCGTGTTGAGCTTGGTGGTGTTGGCGATCATGTGGGCGTAGCCGTCGGCGTCGAGCTGTTCCTTCTTGAGCGCTGCGGAGTACACGCCCACGCCCAGCGGCTTGCCCAGCACGAGGCGGTCGCCGGGGCGCGCGTCGGCATTGCGGCGCACGCGCTTCGGGTGCACCAGGCCCAGCGCCACCAGGCCGTAGATGGGCTCGACGGAGTCGATGGTGTGGCCGCCGGCGATGGGGATGCCGGCCTCGCGGCACACCGACTGGCCGCCTTCGAGAATGCGGCCGATGGTCTCGGCCGGCAGCACGTTGATGGGCATGCCCACGAGGGCCAGCGCCATGATCGGCGTGCCGCCCATGGCGTAGACGTCGGAAATGGCGTTGGTGGCGGCGATGCGGCCGAAGTCGTAGGGGTCGTCCACGATCGGCATGAAGAAGTCGGTGGTGGCGATCAGCGCCTGCTCGTCGTTGAGCTGGTAGACCGCCGCATCGTCGGCGGTCTCGATGCCCACCAGCAGTTGCGGCGGCACCGGCATGGCGGCGGTGGTCTTGAGGATCTCGGCCAGGACGCCGGGGGCGATCTTGCAGCCGCAGCCGCCACCGTGCGAAAGCGAGGTCAGGCGGGGCGGGGTCGTGGTGGTGTTCATGGGCAGGGAATCTCCAGCAGCTCGGCCATCAGGGCGCGCAGGGTGGCTTGCTCGCGCGCCGGCTCGAACAGCGGCGCACGCCGCGCGGCGGCCTGGGACAGGGCCGGCAGCATAGCGGGCTCGTCCAGGCAGCTTTTGATCAGGGTCGCCAGAGCGCCGGCATCGCCCGGCTCGAACAGCCCGGGGTAATCGGCGCCCAGCAGCCCGACGTGGCCCGGGATGCGCGAAGCCAGCACCGGCGTGCCGCTGGCCACCGCCTCCACCACCACGGTGGGCGCGCCCTCCACCACGCTGGCGTTCACCAGCACGTGCGCGCGGGCGATGCGCGCGCGCGTGGCCGCGTGCTCCAGCGCACCGATCCACTGG
>JAEYPG010000223.1 GCA_023410975.1 Pseudomonadota bacterium | reverse complement strand
CTCAAGCACCAGCCGCACGCTCTCGCGGTCGTCGCTGACCACGCTGGAGAACTCGCGGTCGCCCGCGCCCCGGTTCACCAGCACCGTGGGCAGCCGGCGCTGCCGGGCCACTTCCAGCATCGGGTCGTCGCTCTCGGCCGCCAGGATCAGCAGCCCGCTCACCTGCCGGTTGGCCAGCGCCACGATCAGCTCCCGCCGCTCGGCCGGCGCCACCGGCGTCTGCGCCACCAGGCACAGCATGCGGTGGCGCCGCAGCGCCTGCTCCAGCCCCTGCACGATCGGGCCGAACAGCGGGTTGCCCAGGTCCGGCACCACGATGGCGGCGATGTTGGTCTGCCGCGTGCGCAGCGAGGCAGCCACCGCGTTGGGCTGGTAGCCCAGCTCGCGCGCGATGCGCTCGATCTCCGCCCGCTTGTCCGGCGACACCTTGCCGCTGACGCCGCGCAGCGCCCGCGACACCGTCGCCGGATGCACGCCCGCGGCCCGGGCGATGTCGTCGATCGTGACCGGCACGGGGGCAGCAGCGGTGAGGACTGTCATGGCAACTCCAGACGCGGGCAAACGTTTGCCTTCATTTTAACCTTCGACTACGGCTGCCGGTCAAGCCGCCGGCACGAAGCCTTTTTTTCGCCAGGGAGAGCGCCTTGACCATGGACCACAGTGTCGCCTACGCTGAAGGCAATCGATTGCCCACCAGGAGACGACAGATGAGCACCGACCGACCCTTGCCTTCCTCCAGCCCGGAGGCGCTGCTGGCTGCCGTGCTGCACGCCAACGAGGGGACCCGCGATCCGCGCCTGAAGCAGGTGATGGCCGCGGCGATCCGGCACCTGCACGCCTTCGCGCTGGAGGTGGACCTGACGCCGGACGAGCTGCAGGCCGGGCTGGACTTCCTGGTGGCGATCGGCAAGGCCACGGGGCCGCGCAAGCACGAGGGGATCCTTCTGGCGGACATCCTGGGCCTGGCCACGCTGGTGCAGCTGCGCAGCGCGCGCCACGCCATGGAGGCCGGCGGCACCGAGCCGGCGCTGGTGGGACCCTTTTGGCGCGCCAACCAGCCGCTGCGGCCCCACGGCGCCACCATCAGCTCGCCCTCCACGCCGGGGCCGCGGCTGACGGTGACCGGCCGCGTCACGACGCTGGACGGCCGGCCCATCGCCGGCGCGCGGGTCGAAACCTGGCAGGCCTCGCCCAAGGGCCTGTACGACAACCAGGACCCCGAGCAGGAGGACATGAACCTGCGCGGCCGCTTCGAGACCGACGCACAGGGACGCTTCTCCTTCGTCAGCGTGCGGCCCGCCGGCTACCCGGTGCCCGTCGACGGCCCCTGCGGCGAGCTGCTGGCGGCGCAGGGCCGCAAGGTGATGCGCCCGGCGCACCTGCACTTCATCGCCGCGGCCGATGGCTACCGGGTGCTGGCGACGCAGTTCTTCGACATCGAGGACCCCAACGCCTTCGAGGACGTGGTGTTCGGCGCCGTGGGCTCGCTGCTGCGCCGCTTCGAGCCTGACGGCGAGGGCGGCTACCGCCTCGACGTGGAGCTGCGCCTGGAGCCCGGCGAAACGCGCCTGCCCCACTGCCCGCTGCCCTGATTTCAGTTCGCGATGGAGATCGAATTTTCCCGTTCGCCCTGAGCCCTTCGACAAGCTCAGGAGAGCCCTGTCGAAGGGCAGGCGCCGATACATGGACGTGGCAGGGGCTTCGACAAGCTCAGCCCGAACGGGTTTTTTCAGTCCCAACAGCGAACCGGAACGACCTTCACTGGAGAACCGACATGCAAGAGAGAAGCTTCGCCCCGCTTGACCGCCTGGACGGCCACGTCGCCGTCATCACCGGCGGCAATGGCGCCATCGGCACCGCTACCGCCGCCCGGCTGGCCGCGCTCGGCGCGAAGATCGTGCTGCTGCACAAGGACGCGCCGCAGCAGGCGGCCGAGGTGCTGTCCACGCTGCCCGGCGATGGGCACCTGGCGGTGCCGGCCTCCGTGACCGACAGCGCCTCGCTGGCGGCGGCGGCCGAGGAGGTGAAGGCCCGCACCGGCGGCGCGACGATCCTGGTCAACGCGGCCGGCTTCACGCGGCCCGTGCCCGCGGCCGACCTGGACGCGCTGAGCGACGACCTGATCGACGACATCTTCGCCGTCACCTGGCGCGGGAGCTTCGCGGCCCTGCGTGCCTTCGCGCCGCAGCTGCGCGCCTCCGGCGACGCCCTGGTGGTGAACGTCTCCTCCATCGCCGCCTTCACCGGCCTGGGCAGCAACCTCGCCTACGCGGCGGCCAAGGCCGGCGTGGACGCCACCACCAAGGCGCTGGCCAAGACGCTGGGGCCGCAGATCCGCGTGCTGGCCGTCTCGCCGGGCGTGGTGGACACGGCATTCGTGTCCGGGCGCGACGCGGACTTCAACCAGCGCGTGGGCGCCACGCTGCCGCTGCGGCGCGTGGGCACGGCCGACGACGTGGCCGCGGCCATCGCCGCCTGCGCCACCTCGCTGCGCTACGCCACCGGCAGCATCCTGGTGGTGGACGGCGGGCGCCACCTGGGCTGAGCGCGAGGAGCAAGACCATGGAAACGCTCACCGTCCTGACCTGCGCCGTGACCGGCAACCTGACCCGGCCCGAGCAGTCGCCGCACCTGCCCATCACGCCGTCGCGGATCGCGGAAGACTGCCTGGCCGCCGCCGAGGCCGGCGCCGCGGCCGTGCACATCCACGTGCGCGACCCGAAGAGCGGCGCGCCCTCGATGGAGCTCGATCTCTACGCCCAGGTGGTGGAGGCCATCCGGCGCCACGACCCGGCCGTGATCATCAACCTGACCACCGGCCCCGGCGGACGCTTCGTCCCGGGCGAGGACGACCCGCGCGTGGCCGGGCCCGGCACCACGCTGCTGCCGGCCGAGCGCCGCGTGGAGCACATCACCGCGCTGCGGCCGGACATCTGCTCGCTGGACCTCAACACCATGAACTCCGGCGAGCAGGTGGTGATGAACACGCCGCGCAGCGTCGCGCGCATGGCGCGGCTCATCCGCGAGGCCGGCGCGGTGCCGGAGCTGGAGTGCTTCGACAGCGGCGACCTGGTGCTGGCGCAGAAGCTCATGGACGACGGCGTGCTGGAGGCGCCGGGCCTGTTCACGCTGGTGCACGGCGTGCGCTACGCGATGCCCTTCTCGCCGGCGGCCCTGGCGCACGCCCGCTCGCTGCTGCCGGCGGGGGCCGCCTGGTCGGCCTTCTCCATCGGCCGCCACGCCTTCCCCGCGGTGGCGCAGGCCTTCCTGCTCGGCGGCAACGTGCGCATCGGGCTGGAGGACACGGTGTACCTCGACCGCGGCGTGCTCGCGCGCAGCAATGCCGAGCTGGTGGCCAAGGCGCGGCGCATCGTCGAGGACCTGGGCGGCCGGCTCGCCTCCGCCGCCGAGGCCCGCGCCCTCTGGAAGCTGCAGCCGAGCAACCGGCGTTGATTCCTCCTTCACCTCACGCCGGCCAGCGCGCCGGGACCTCTCTTCATCAAGGAGCACACATGAGCACCAACACCCCTGGGCGCAAGCTCGTCCTCAACCAGAAGGCGGCCGATGCCGCAGCCCTGGCGCCGCAGCTGCTGCCGGCCGAAATGCCCGTTCCGGCCGAGGGCCACGCCGTGGTCGAGGTGAAGGCGGCGGCGGTCAATCCCAGCGACGTCAAGGCCGCGCTGGGGCTGATGCCGCATGCCGTCTGGCCGCGCACGCCGGGGCGCGACTTCGCCGGCGTGGTGGTGGCCGGGCCGGCCGAGTGGCGCGGCGTGGAAG
>JAEYPG010000207.1 GCA_023410975.1 Pseudomonadota bacterium | reverse complement strand
CGCAGCGCCTGCAGCACCTGATCCTTCCAGTCCTCGAAGGGGCGCTGCTCGTCCTCCTGCGTGCGCGTGAAGTCCAGTCGCCACCACGGCTGCAGGTCGCAGCGGCCGTTGGGATGCACCGCCATCCAGTGCCCCGGCGGCAGCTTGCGCACGCCGCGCAGGATGGTGTGCGGCGCCGGCACCACGGCATGGAAGGTCAGGTAGTGGTGCAGCGCGGCCGGGTCGATCTCGGTGTCCACCCCGCCGGCGGCCAGCAGCGCCGGCAGCGCGGAGGCGAAGCGCAGCCGGTGCTGGTCGAGCGTGTAGTACAGCGGCTTGATGCCCAGGCGGTCACGCGCCAGGTAGGTCATGCCGCTGTCGCGCTCCCAGAGAGCGAAGGCGAACATGCCCTGCAGCCGCTCCAGCGCGCGCGGCCCCCAGGCATGCCAGGCCTTGAGGATGACCTCGGTGTCGCCGGTGGAGGAGAACGAGTAGCCCTGCGCCGCCAGTTCCTCGCGCAACGACTGGTGGTTGTAGATCGCGCCGTTGAAGACGATTCCCAGGCCCAGCGCGTTGTCCACGAAGGGCTGGTGGGCGCGCCGGCTCAGGTCCATGATGCTCAGCCGGCGGTGGCCGAAGCAGCGCGGCCCGATGGCAAAGACGCCCTCGCTGTCGGGGCCGCGGCGCGACTGCGCTTCCGTCATGGCCAGCACGGCGCGCACGTCGGCCACCGTGTCGTCGAAGCGAAGTTCACCTGCAATGCCGCACATCGATACAAGTCCTGTTCGTCAGAGATCGTGGTAGTGAGCCGGCGGGCCGGCTTGGGAACCAGAACCTCTGGCAAAGGGCGTGCCACCCCGCATGGCAGGCAGAAGGAAACTCAAAGCCATCGCGTGGCAGCCGGGTGGCGATGTCGCACGGGCGGGAGGCATCAGGGAAGGCTGGGCCAGCGGAGAACCACCCCGCCGGGCCTATGGCAACGATGAATGCCCGGTCAACCAATGTGCGGCTGGACGGATTGACGGCTCCTGTGCCGGAGGCTTCGACAGGGCGTGTCCTTGAGCTTGTCAAGGGGCTCAGCCCGACCGGGCCTTCTTTCAGTGCCAATGAAGGGCCGGCATCAATCGCCTCTCCGGGGTGTGCCCATGCCGGCCCGGGAGCAACGGCAGACAGGGTTGACAACCGACGACGGCCGGCCCTATGAACCGGGAAACTGCGAGACGCCTCTGCCTTTCATGGCGTGATCGCCGCAGCGGGCAGTTCCAACGTGAGCGTGACGCTGAACGTGCTGCCTTCGCCGGGTGTGCTGCGCAGCTCCAGCTTGCCACCCATCATCGCCACCAAGCGGCGCACGATGGACAAGCCCAGCCCCGTGCCGCCGAATCGCCGCGTGGTGGAACCGTCGGCCTGCACGAACGCATCGAAGACGCGGGCCTGTGACTCCGGCGCGATACCGATGCCCGAATCTTCGACTTCGAACCGCACCGTCGCATGGTCGCCCTCGCGGGCCAGCAGCCGTGCCGCCAGGCACACCTGGCCCGCCTGCGTGAATTTGACACCATTGCCCACCAGGTTGATCAGCACCTGCTTGAGCCGCAGACGGTCGCCCTTCAACGTTGCTGGCAGGCCGGGCGCCATCTCCAGGCGCAGGCCGATTCCTTTGGCGTCGGCCTGCGGCTGCACCAGCACGCGCACCGCGTCCAGCAGTTGCGCCAGATCGAATGGCTCGGCTTCGAGCCGCATCTCGCCGGCCTCGATGCGTGAGAGGTCCAGCACGTCGTTGGTCAGCGCCAGCAGCTGTTCACCTGCCTGGTGGATAGGGCTGACGAAGCGGCTGATGTCCTGCGGCAACACCTTTTGCTGCAGCAACTGGCTCAGCCCAATGACGGCATTCAGCGGCGTGCGGAACTCGTGGCTCATGTGGGCCAGGAAGGCGCTCTTGGCGCGGTTGGCCGCTTCCGCCGCATCGAGCGCAGTGGCCAGTTCCGCGGTGCGCTGTACCACCCACTGCTCCAGCGTGGCATTGAGGCTGGCCAGCGCGTCTTCAGCCGCCTTGCGTGCCGTGATGTCGAGAGAGGCCCCGATGATGCCAATCACCTGTCCCTGTTTATCGGTGAACGGTGCCTTCGTCGAAAGCCAGACGGCCACCGTGCCGTCGGGCCGCCGCACCCGCTCTTCCTTCTGCTCGGCCATGCCGCTGTCCATGATGCGCCGTTCGTCGGCCATCACCGCCTGGGCCTGGGCCTTGTCGTCAAGGAACTCGGCGTCGGTCTTGCCGAGAAAAAACTGCTGCGCCCGGCCAATGAAGTCCGCCATGCCTCGGTTGGCAACCAGCATCCGCCCCTCCCGGTCCTTGGCGTACACGACGCCCGGCACGGCGTCCGCAAATGCACGCAGCAGCTCCATCGCCCGATCACGCTCGGCCTCCAGCAGGCGGCGGCGCTCGATGTCGACCAGCACACCGGGAAAGCGCAGCGGCGTGCCGTCCTCGGCGAGATCGACATGGCCGTTGGCCTGAACCCAGCGGTAGTGGCCGTCACGGCCGCGCACGCGGTACTCATGGCTGTAGGCCCCGCCGTGAGCGACCGCCTCGGCAATGGCCGCGTGCACTCCGGGCAAGTCGTCGGGGTGAACGGTGGCCATCACCTGCTCCAGCGACAGGCCCGTGCGCCCCAGGGACGGATCGACGCCAAAACTCTCCGCGAACCGCTCGTCCACCGTCACGGCGTCGGTAGGCAGGTCCCACAGCCAGGTGCCGATGATCGCGCCGGCTGCCAGGGCCAGCCGCACGCGCTCGGCGGCGATGCAAGCCTCCTCGTTGCTGCGGGCCAGCGCCTCCGCGGCCTCGTGGGCCTGTGTCGTGTCGAAGTTGAGCCCGACCATTCGGGCGGCCCGGCCGTCCGGGCCGGGCACGACCTGCGCCCGTCCAGCCACCCAGCGCACCCAGCCGTCCGGTTGCGGCACCCGGAACTCGAACCGGAACGTGCCCTGCCCGGCATCGACCACGGCGCGGATCGCCGACTCCAGCGCCGCGCGGTCATCGGGATGCACGCGCGCCAGCGCGCGCTCGCCCGTCATCTCGCCTTCCTGCCGGCTGACGCCGAACAGCTCGTACTGCCGTGCATCCCATTCCAAGCGGTCCGCGCCAAGGTCCCAGGCGAAGATGCCCATGCCGCCGGCGTCGAGCGCAAGGCGCAGGCGCTCCTGGCTCACGAGCAACGCCCCTTGCGCCCGTGCCCGCTCGACGGCCCCCCAGGTGCGCTCGGCCGTCTCCTGCAGCAGCGCCAGTTCCAGCGCCGTCCAGTGGCGCGGCGTGGCATGGTTCATCGCCAGCAGCGCCACGAACTTGCCATCCTTGATGAGCGGCACCGCCGCGTACCCTGCGATGGACATGGCGCTGTACGTCGCCTTGGCGGCTTCGGAGATGCCGGGGTCCCGCGACACGTCGTCGACGGCAACGGGACGACCCTGCAGCGACTCGTAGGCGTCCCGGCCAAAGCGCTTGAGCGGGTACAGGCCATCCGCGAAGGCATGGCCGGGCCGGCAGTACACATCCTCGATCAGCCAGAGGTCCTCGCTGTCCCTGCGTGCGTGCTCGGCGTAGAGGACGCGGTCGGCGCCCAGCTCCTCGCCCAGGATCCGCGTGGCCGTGGCCTTGATGCGCTGCGCGTCGGCCAGGGGCCGCAGCGCGTCGCTGAGCTTGAGCAGATAGGCATTGCGCGCTTCGGACTGCTGATGCAGCTGCCGCGCCAACACCTGCTCGGTCGTCTCGGCCGCCACGCAGATGAAGCCCGCGACCCGCCCCTCGTCGTCGCGCAGCGGCGTCCAGGAAAACGTGAACCAGCTCGTGGGCCGTCCCGCGCGCCCCTGCAGCGCCACGGGACAGTCGACGAAATAGTGGGCTTGCCCGCGCAGCGTCGCTTCGGCCAGGGGCCGGTACGCCTCCCAGATCTCCGGCCAGACCGTGCTACAGGGCTGGCCCAGCGCTGCAGGATGCTTGCCGGCCAGAAACGGGATGTAGCCGTCGTTGTAGAGGGAGAGATGTTGCGGCCCCCAGACGATGTAGACGGGCTGCTGGCTCGCGAGCATGAGCTCCACGGCCATGCGCAGCCGCGTGGACCAGGTATCAATGGCTCCCAGCGCCGTGGCGGCCCAGTCGTGGCGGGAGACGCGCTGCGCCATTTCACCCTGGGCGAAGGGCCAGCAGGAACTCTCGTTGGCAGATCTTTCGTCCATGCCACAGCTTAGGTTCAGCCTGCATGGGGCCGCACTCTCCAAACCGCTTTGCGCTGCCGCCCACGGGATCTCGAAAGAGAATCTTGACCTTTCTCAAATACATCCGAGCGGCGTACCCGGCTTGGGGACCGCTGCGGACAGAACGGGAAAGCCAGCGCTGCGCAGGTCCGTCCCCGCGCCCGGGCCTCAGCCCTTTTCCCAGCCCCCGCCCAGGGCCCGGATCAGGCCCACGGTGGCCTGCGCCTGTGCGCCGCGCAGCTGCACCGCCTGGCGCCGGTTGCGCAGCTCGCTGCGCTGGGCGTCCAGCAGCTCCAGCTGCCCGATCATGCCGTTGCGGTAGCGCGCACCGGACAGCACGGTGGCGCGCGCCGCGGCCGCCACGGCGCGGTCCTGTGCCGCGGCCTGGCTCTGCAGCAGCTGCAGCGACGCCAGCTCGTCCTCCACCTCGCGCACCGCGACCAGCACCTGCTCGCGGTAACCGGCCGCCGCGGTGTCGAACTCGGCCCGCGCCTGCGCCACGCCGGCCTCGCGCCGGCCGCCGTCGAAGACGGGCAGGGACAGCAGGGCCCCCAGCCCCCAGGCCCGCGAGGACCAGCGCAGCAGGTCGCCCAGGTCCGGCGAGGCAGTGCCGGCCGAGGTGGTGAGCGCCAGGCTGGGGAACCACGCCGCCTGCGCTACTCCCACCCGGGCCTGTGCTGCCAGCAGCCGGCGCTGGGCCGCCGCCACGTCGGGCCGGCGCGCCAGCACCGTGGCGGGCACGCCGGCCGGGATGGCGGGCAGCCGCAACGCCTCGATGCCGGCTGCAGGTTGCAACTCAAAGCCCGACGCCGGCTCGCCCAGCAGTTGCGCCAGCGCGTGCTCCAGCAGGCGGCGCTGCCGCTCCAGGGCCAGTGCATCGGACTCGGTGCCCGCCAGCTCGCTGCGCACGCGCTCCAGGTCGAGCTCGGCCACGTCGCCGGCCGCCAAGCGCCGCTCGGTCAGGTGCAGCGTGCCGCGGTGCGCCTCCACGGTGTCGGCCACGATGGCGCGCTCGGCCTCCAGCGCCCGCAGCGCCAGGTAACTCTGCGCCACGGCCGCCTGGACCGCCAGCCGCGTGCTGTGCAGCAGCGCCTCCTGGGCCTGCGCGTCCAGCATGGCAGCGTCGGCTGCGCGCGCCAGGCGCCCGGAGAGATCCACTTCCCAACTCAGCCGGCCCGCAAAGCTGCCCTGGGTGGCAGGCTGGTTGCCCAGCAGCGGCTGCATCTGGCGCGCGGCGCCAGCCGCCACGTCGACCACGGGGCGGCGCTCGGCCTGCGCCTGCTGCTGCAGTGCGCGCGCCTGGGCCAGTCGCGCCG
>JAEYPG010000620.1 GCA_023410975.1 Pseudomonadota bacterium | reverse complement strand
CCATCTACGGCATGCCGATCCTGGAGGCCTACAAGGCCAAGACCGTGATCGTGAACAAGCGCTCGATGGCCGCCGGTTATGCCGGCCTGGACAACGAGCTGTTCTACATGGACAAGACCATGATGGTCTTCGGCGACGCCAAGAAGGTCGTGGAGGACATGGTCAAGGCCGTGGAGTGACCGGTAAGCAGTGCCGCTACAGCAGACGCAAATTCTTCTCCCCAGACGTACACCGGGCATCCCGGCACTTACCGCTTGACGGCGTCGACGCCGGTTCGCCCGCAAGCCGCAGGCAACCCAAGCAGTTCACATCAGCCACTTCAGCACAGGGAATTTCATGATGAACAAGGATATCTTCGTTGTCGGCGCGGCTCGTACCGCGATCGGCACATTTGGCGGCTCGCTCAAGGACGTGCCGCTGAGCCTACTGGCCACCACGGTCGTGCGTGAGGCCTTGCGGCGCAGCGGTGTCGAGCCAGACCGCGTGGGGCATGTCGCCATGGGCAACGTGATCCCGACCGAGCCGCGCGACGCCTACCTCTCCCGGGTGGCCGCTCTCGATGCTGGGCTTCCTCAGGAAGTGCCTGCCTTCAATGTCAACCGCCTGTGCGGCTCCGGCCTGCAAGCCATCGTGTCGGCGGCGCAGACCCTCCTGCTGAGCGATGCGCAGGTTGCCATCGGTGCTGGCGCGGAGTCGATGAGCCGGGGAGCGTATCTGTTGCCCGCCGCCCGCTGGGGCGCCCGCATGGGTGACACCCAGATCCAGGACTACATGCTGGGGGTGCTACAGGACCCCTTCCACAAGATTCACATGGGCATTACGGCCGAAAACGTTGCCGTGCGTGAAGGCATCTCACGCGAGGCTCAGGACACTCTGGCCGTGCAGAGCCATCAGCGGGCCGCTCAGGCGCTTGCAGAGGGGCGCTTCAAGGAGCAAATCGTTCCGGTGGAGATCGCCACGCGCAAGGGCACCGTGGTGTTCGACACTGACGAGCACGTGCGTGCCGACACGTCGCTCGAACAGCTGGCCAAGATGAAACCAGCTTTCGCCAAGGACGGCACGGTGACCGCCGGCAATGCCTCTGGGTTGAACGACGGCGCCGCCGCCGTGGTGCTCGCCACGGCGGACGCCGTGAAGTCTGCCGGTCTGCAGCCGATGGCACGACTGGTGGCCTATGCACATGCAGGTGTCGACCCCAAGCTGATGGGCCTGGGGCCCGTTCCGGCAACCCGTCTGGCGCTGGAGCGAGCAGGCTTGGCCCTCCAGGATATGGACGTTATCGAAGCCAACGAGGCCTTTGCAGCGCAGGCCTGTGCCGTGGCACAGGCCCTCGGCTTCGATCCGGCCAAGGTCAACCCAAACGGTTCGGGTATCTCGCTGGGTCACCCCATCGGAGCCACCGGGGCCATCATCACCATCAAGGCCCTTCATGAACTGCAACGCCGTGGCGGGCGCTACGCACTGGTGACGATGTGCATCGGTGGCGGCCAGGGCATCGCGGCCATTTTTGAAAGAGTCTGACATGCAGCAGCAGCCGTCTCTATTTGCCCAGAGGGCGACCCTTGAACTGCAATGAAGCAGCCACCGGTCCATGAATAGAGGCACGTTGCGCTTTTGCATCAATGCGCCGCCGGCCTCCTTGTGGACATGTCCCACACGCTGCACGCCGGAGTTGTAGAGCAGTTCACGAGGGTGGTCGGTAACCCGCCGGTACCGCGTGGCAAGAGAAGAGCCGATCATGCGCATGACAGACATGTGCTGGCACAACTGGCACACCACACCAGAAAATCCGTGGCAGATACCATGATTTCTTTGACCACAGCAGCTGATGAAGCCACCCGCCTGGCGGGAAACGGCCAAACGCGTGAGAAGGCGTCCGGGCCCAGCCATACTGACGAGGCCGTCACAAAGCGCATCGGGCATCCAGGGCGCCAGGTGCCCTTCGATCAAGGCATCCCGATGTCGGTCAGGATCCGAGAACGGATCCGGGCCGCGGGTAAGCGTTATCACGCCAATGACAACATTGCGGCGTTCATCGAACCTGGCGAGCTCGAGCAGTTGCTCGACGAAGTCCAGGAAAAGATGAGTGGTGTGCTTGAAAGCCTCGTCATCGATACCGAGAGCGATCACAACACCAGGGAGACGGCACGGCGGGTCGCCAAGATGTACGTGCACGAGATTTTCCGGGGCCGCTATGCCGCGCAACCGCCGGTCACCGAGTTCCCGAACGCGGAGGGGCTCAATGAATTGATGATCGTCGGGCCCATCACAGTGCGCAGCGCGTGCTCGCATCACCTGTGCCCGATCATCGGCAAGCTGTGGATCGGGCTGATGCCGAACCAGGACTCGAACCTGATTGGCCTGTCCAAGTATGTTCGACTTGCCGACTGGATCATGAGCCGGCCCCAGATCCAGGAGGAGGCCGTTACCCAGGTGGCCAACCTGCTACAGGAGAAGACCCGTCCAGACGGGCTGGCCATCGTCATGGAGGCGGATCATTTCTGCATGCACTGGCGTGGCGTGAAGGATATGGACTCCACCATGATCAACAGCGTCATGCGCGGCGCCTTTCTGACCGATCCGACATTGCGGCGTGAATTCCTGTCCCTGCTTGAAAAAAGACGTTGACCGAACAACCGATATGACCAGTTGGTGGCTCAAACCCAGAAAATGAGAGGGACCGTATCTCGCGCTGCAGGCGGCGCCTACCATAGAGCTGCGACCCAGGAACTCGGTAGCCGCTTCTAACGCGCTTCCCGGCCCATGACGTCAGCCGCGTGACCGTCCGTTGCCCAATCGATGCGCGACTGCAGCAGGAAGTCTGACAGCCGCTCCAGCAGCGAGCGACGCAGCGGCACCGCCGCTCGGTATCCTGCTGGGCGAGAGACCTCGAGCCAGGACAACTTGCTGCGCCGGCCAAAACTCTGAGACGGCAGGGACGGGGGCAGGGCGATCGAAGACATGAGGTTCTTCCGACACACGACGTCCTGTACGGCATCGCGTCATTAGTGGAAACCCATGATAGGGTTTCCACCTATCGAATGCAATGCCGTCCTGCCCGTGTTGTCGGACCGGTGCCTGAGGGCAGCGACTTCATCCCGTGGGCGCAATTACTTTTGCCTACACCTGACGGATGTCGCCACAAAACAAGTCCATGTTTCAGAAGGCGGGCGAACCCGATCCGAGACGCATGCGGCGTGGGCTGCAACGCTGCCAGGGAAGCGTTGACCGATGTCCTGAGGATGTAGGGACCGTTGCGGGCGGGCAGTGCATTCGGGGAGTGCGCAAGCAGCCGACTGCTCATCGCGTACGCCGGTCCCCCGCTCAGGCTTGTGCACGCTCCGCGATAGATGTAGGCCTACAGATAGCCCCACCCATTCGAAGACATGCAAGGAAAGGCTGGGCGTCGAGCAAAGCGGTCTGAACGCCTTGCCGGACCATGGGTGATGTCCTGGCGCCGAGCCAGGGCAAGCTGTGCACGACCCGCCATGGCTTAGGCCGCACGACGACTCGGTTGCGCGCTGGCATTGGCCCCGTGGCATAGGGTTTTTGCGTCCTCTTTCTCCTGGCGCGAGAGGACGATTGTGCGTTGACACCGACCGTGTGCGGTGTAGTTCCCGGTCTGCCCGGGCATCCCGGACACCGAGCACAACGACCGATGTGCGACCGCTGCAAGTCCGGCATAGCGACATCGCTGACGTGTGTCGCACGAGCAGCCGTCCGGAGTTGGAGTCACACCCCACAGCGGCCGGCTGCTTTCAGCTTGCAACTCGACAGGCATGGCGTCTGGTTGCTGCCGAGGCGCGCTTGCTGCCTACGACACCCACGCTTTCTCTGGCCGTCACTCGCGGATGCACCGATGTGGCAGCGATGCAGAACGGCGTGGAACGAGTTGATGTGAGCCGGCAGCCAACCATGAGCAAAACCAATGTGACGCCACAGGAATCTACTGATGACTATGGCTGTTGAATTGAACACAATCGACGTAAATGTCACGAAACGCCGGTGCGCCAGTTGACATGCGGAAGGGCCTGCCGAAATCGACTCCGGCAGGCGACATGACTCACAGCCTCCATGGAGCAGCGACATGGCCTCTCGGCGCCAGTGCCTTCAATTGGCATACAGGTACTGCGGCAGACGCCGCTGTGACTTCATCGAATCGATGCTGTCGAGAGTCGACATGCATGGAGCCGCGCACATGCGCAGGCTGGCACTGCGTTGAATTCCCTGCCTGTCGTGCCGTGTCTGATTGCCATACCAGGCACCGCTGTGCAGGCCAGTGGATCTGCTGCGGACGCGGCCGAACCAGGTCCTCTCTGATGCCCCAGGCATCGACAACGATCGACAAAAATTGATGGACAAGCCCGAGCTCCTAGCCCCTGTCACGCTCGAAGACAAGTACACCCTGCCCAGGGGCCGCGTCTACATGACCGGCACCCAGGCCCTGGTGCGGCTGCTGATGGCGCAAAAGGCCCGCGATGCCGCAGCCGGCCTGACCACCGCTGGCTTCGTCTCGGGCTATCGTGGCTCACCGCTGGGTGCGGTGGACCAGGAGCTGTGGAAGGCCAAGAAACACCTTGCCCAGCACGACATCAAGTTCGTCCCCGGCCTCAACGAGGAACTGGCTGCCACTGCCGTGTGGGGCACGCAGATGGTCAACCTCGACCCCAACGCCAAGGTCGATGGCGTGTTCTCGCTGTGGTACGGCAAGGGCCCCGGGGTGGACCGCAGCGGCGACGTCTTCAAGCACGGCAACATCGCCGGCTGCTCCCAACACGGCGGCGTGCTGCTCGTTGCGGGTGACGACCATTCCTGCAAGTCGTCGAGCCTGCCGCACCAGAGCGAGCACGCCTTCATCGCCGCCATGATCCCTGTGCTCAACCCGTCGGGCGTGCGCGAGTTCATCGAGTTCGGCCTGCACGGCTGGGCCATGTCGCGCTACTCGGGCTGCTGGGTGGGCTTCAAGTCCATCAGCGACACCATCGAGTCGTCCTCCTCCTTTGAGATCGATCCGATGGCCGTGGAGATCAAGGTGCCCGACACCTACCCGATCCCCAGCGACGGCTTCCACATCCGCTGGCCCGATCCGCCGCTGGAGCAGGAGAACCGGCTGCAGCGCGAGCGCCTCTATGCGCTGCTGGAGTACGTGCGCCTGAACCGGCTTAACCGCCAGGACTGGGCGGCGCCCAACGCGAAGCTGGGCATCGTCACCACCGGCAAGAGCTACCTCGACGTGCGCGAGGCGCTGGCCATGATGGGCATCGACGAAGGCAGCGCGCAGCGGCTTGGCATCCGGCTGCTCAAGATCGGCGTGTCCTGGCCGCTGGAGCCCGAGTGCATCCGCGAGTTCGCCGAAGGGCTGGACGAGATCCTGGTGGTCGAGGAGAAGCGCCAAATCATCGAGTACCAGCTCAAGGAGCAGCTCTACAACGCCCCGATCGCCTCGCGTCCCCGCGTGGTCGGCAAGTACGACGAGACGGGCGAATGGGTCAAGGTGCCGCACGACGGCATCCTGCTGTCGCCCAACGGCGAACTCACGCCGGCGGCAATCGCCAACGTGATCGCCGCGCGCATCGCCAAGGTATTCGGCAGCGACTCGCTGCCCGGGAAGGCGCGTGGCTACCTGGTTCCCTGTCTGGCTGCGGACGGATTTACCCGCCAGGAGCCAGGGTCGCAGCAGCGTCTGCCGTACTTCTGCTCGGGCTGTCCGCACAACACCAGTACCAAGGTGCCGGAAGGTTCGCGCGCCGTGGCCGGCATCGGCTGCCACTACATGGCGCAATGGATGGACCGCCACACCGAGACCTTCACGCAGATGGGCGGCGAGGGCGTGAGCTGGATCGGCCAGGCGCCGTTCACCTCTACGCCCCACATCTTCGCCAACCTGGGTGATGGCACCTACATGCACTCGGGGTCGCTCGCGATCCGCGCGGCCAAGGCCGCGGGCGTGAACATCACCTACAAGATCCTGGTCAACGACGCGGTGGCCATGACCGGCGGCCAGCCCGTGGAGGGCTCGCCCACCGTGCCGCAGATCCTGCAGCAGCTCGCCGCCGAGGGCGTGGAGCACCTGCACCTCGTCTCTGACGAGCCCGAGCTCTACCAGCGCATGGGCGGACTGCCCGCGGGCGTGGCCGTCAGCCACCGCGACGGCATGGACGAGCTGCAGCGAGACTTGCGCGAGAAGCAGGGCGTCTCCGTGATCGTCTACGCCCAGACCTGCGCGGCCGAGAAGCGGCGCCGGCGCAAGAAGAAGCAGCTCGTCGATCCGCCCAAGCGTGTCGTGATCAACGAGGAGGTATGCGAGGGCTGCGGCGACTGCGGCGTGCAGTCCAACTGCGTCTCCATCCTGCCGCTGGAAACCCCGCTGGGCCGCAAGCGTCAGATCGACCAGAGCTCTTGCAACAAGGACTACTCTTGCGTGAAGGGCTTCTGCCCGAGCTTCGTTACGGTCGAGGGCGGCGCGCTGCGCAAGCCTGCCAAGTCCAAGGCAACGCCGCCGGAGAACCTGCCGGCACCCGTGCTGCCCGCGCTCGAAGCGCCGTGCAACGTGGTGGTGACGGGCGTGGGCGGGACGGGCGTGGTGACCATCGGCGCGCTCATGGGCATGGCCGCGCACCTGGAAGGCAAGGGCGTGCTGGTGCTGGACATGGCAGGCCTGGCACAAAAAGGGGGTGCCGTGATGTCCCATGTGCGTCTGGCCGCCACGCCTGCCGGGCTGCATGCCGCGCGGGTCGCCGCGAAGCAGGCCGACGTGGTGCTGGGCTGCGACCTGATGGTGGGCGCAGGCAAGGATGCGATCAGCACCATGGATGCCACGCGCACGCGTGCCGTGATGAATACCGACGTGGCGCCCACCGGTGCCTTCACGCAGGATCCAGACTGGCAAACCTCGCCCGACGCGATGCTGCAGCGCGTGCGTGATGCAGCACAGTCGGTCGAAGCCCTCAACGCCACGGCGATGGCCACCGCGCTGATGGGCGACGCCGTGGCGACCAACGTGTTCGTTCTGGGCTATGCCTGGCAGAAGGGCTGGATTCCGCTGCAGGAGGCGTCCCTCATGCGTGCCATCGAGCTCAACGGCGCTGCGGTGCCGATGAACAAGGCAGCGTTCGCTTGGGGCAGGCAGGCTGCACTGGATTTGGGACTCGTGCAGCAGGCCGCCGGGCTGGACAGGCCCACCGCGGTGGTGACGATGCCCACGCGCACCCCCGGGCTGGAAGCACTGATCGAGGACCGCACGAGGCGCCTTGTCGCCTACCAGAGCGCAGCCTATGCCAGGCGCTATGAGAGCTTCGTGCGCCAGATCGCGGCGGCCGAGAAACAGCGCACCGGCACGGACCGCCTGGCGCGCGAGGTGGCGGTGAGCCTGTACAAGCTCATGGCGTACAAGGACGAGTACGAGGTAGCGCGGCTGTACGTTGAGACCGGGTTCTTCGATCGTGTCGCTTCCCAGTTCGAGGGTAATTACAAGCTGCGCTTTCACCTGGCACCGCCGCTGTTCTCCAAGCGGGATGCACAGGGCCACCTGATCAAGCAAGCCTATGGGCCGTGGATCGCCACCGCCTACAAGGTCCTTGCCAAGGCCAGGCGCCTGCGTGGCACGCCGCTGGACGTTTTCGGCTACACCGCCGAGCGCCGTGGCGAGCGCTCAGCCATCGGCAAGTTCGAGCTGCTGATGTGCCAGGTCGTCGGCATGCTCACGAAGGAACGCTTGCCTACGGCGCTGGCATTGGCTCGTCTGCCCCAAGGGGTTCGCGGCTATGGCCATGTGAAGGAGCACAACGCCGAGGCAGCCCACGCACAGCAGCGCAAGCTGCTGGCCGAGTTCTACGCCACTGTTCCGGCGCCCACATCGTCCCCTGCGCAGGCAGCGCGCGCGGCTGCCTGACCGCCATGCGCATGACTTTTACAAGGATTTCCCATGACGCATCTTTCCACCCTTGGCCCAGGCGTCACGCAACCGTGTGAGGCACCGATGTGCAGCCTCGACGCCATCTTTGCCAACAACCGGGCCTGGGCGCGCCAGTGCGTGCAGGCCGACCCGGACTTCTTCACGCGGCTGGCTCGCCAGCAAACACCACGCTACCTGTGGATCGGCTGTTCTGACAGCCGGGTACCGGCCAACGAAATCGTGGGTCTTGCACCCGGCGAGGTTTTCGTGCATCGCAACATTGCCAACGTGGTGGTGCATTCGGACCTGAACTGCCTATCGGTACTGCAGTACGCGGTGGAAACCCTCAAGGTCGAACACGTCATGGTGGTAGGCCATTACGGTTGCGGTGGCGTGCAGGCTGTGGCCGAGAAGCGCTCCGCGGGCTTGGCCGACAACTGGCTGCGCCATATCGAGGACGTCGCCTTCAAGCACGAGTTGCGCCTGGGAGCGGCGTTGGATGACGAGACATGCAGCAAGCGCTTGGTCGAGCTCAACGTCATCGAGCAAGTGGCCAACGTGTGCCGCACCACCATCTTGCGCCGGGCTTGGTACCGCGGTCAGCGCATTGAGGTCCACGGCCTCGTCTATGGCTTGGCCGACGGGCTGCTGCGTCGCGTGGGTGTCAGCGTTGGCAGTGGACAAGCATGGGACGAGTGCTATCACGCATCACTGCAGAGCCTGGGCTGAAAGGGGCAAGGCACCAGGCCGCTTCAGAAGTTGTGCTGCACCCCTACGTCAAATCCGTTGCGGTCTGCCGTAGCATCGCGGTCCCGCGCGATGTTCAGGTAGACGAAGGTGCGCTTGGAGAAGTTGTAGTTGTAGCCCAGGGCCATCTTGCGGCTGATCGGGAGGCTGGCGCTGGTGTTTCTCAGGTCACCGTAAACGACCTTCAGGCGTCCCCCACCGACGGGCATGTGAGCACCCACAACCCAGCTGCGGCGCTCCTCCTGGGTGTTCGTCTCACCCTGACCGTAGCCGGCGGACAGCGTCACCGGACCGAGCACCGCGCGCATTGCAGCGAAGTGCCAAACGTCATGCACGCCGCCCGGGTTCTCGTAGCTGTAGCCCAGGAAAAGCGGTCCTGCTTGGTACCAGGCGCTGGCACCCACGGGATGCTCGGCGGTTAGCGGCCCTGGCAGGGTAGCCGAGTTCGGATTCGTGTCGCGTGCCCATTGCGCCACGAAGCTCAAAGGTCCGGACTCGACCTTGTAGCTGATGGCGCCATCGTTGCGTACCGTGCCGATATTGCCATTGCCAAACGCAACCATTGACGAGACGCCGGTGTGGATGAACGGGTCGGGTGCCATCTGCACCTCGACGTAGCCAGCGATGTAGTCGCGCCCCATCGTTACGGTACCCCAGGGGCCCTTCAACCCGAGAATCGACTGTCCTTGGAAGAACCGTGCCGTGGTCAGCTCGCCAGTGTCAGACTTGAAGCGATTCTCCAGCCAGTAGAACGCGCTCAGGCCGTTGCCCAGGTTCTCCGAGCCCCGCAGTCCGAAGCGGCTTTGTGCGCCTTCGCCAAGCCCCTTGTCGCCCCTGGCCGTCTTCGTGCCGATCTTGTTGACATAGCCGGAATCGATCTTTCCGAACAGGACCACGGACGATTGCGCGGACGCCAGGCCCGCGCCTGCGGCCAACATGACAGCGGACAGGACGTGTTTGATACGCATGTAACTCCCCGAAAAAATGAAGGTCTTCTCACCGGATGACGCCGGCGATGCTGAGCAGCCGCGGCATTGCGGATGGGACCGCAGTGCAGTTCATAGGCGAATGGCAACGGCGTAGGCGCATGTGGCCTCAATGCCCGGCCCAAGAACAGCGGGCACTGTGAAGCCGGTTGGCCGTCAGCGGCCGCGAGCGCGCGTCACTCGGGCTGGATGCCCGCGTCGCGGACGATCTGGCCCCACGAGGCGCTTTCGTCAGCTTGAAACTTCGCGAATCGGCCGGGCGGCAAGAAAAAAGGAACGGTGCCCAGCTTGGCATAGGCAGCCGTAGCCTCGGCGCTGCGGGAGGCCTTTTCCAGGAGCTCGCCAAGTCGTCGCACCACGTCGGCCGGTGCCTTCGCTGGCAGATACGCCCCCAGCCAGAAACTGATGTCCATGCGCTTGACGCCAGCTTCTTCGAAGGTCGGCAGGTCTGGAGCGAACGGGCTGCGCGCCGTATCGGTCACACCGATGGCCACCAGCTTGCCTGAACGCACGTGTGGCATCCCGGACAGGTCCGTGAATGCCATGTCGACCTGGCCGCTGATCAGATCCGGCATCGCCGCGTTGCCGCTGCGGTACGGTATGCCGACGATGTCCAGACCGGCCGACTTGCGCAACACCTCTGCCGGCAGTCGGCTGGTGATGCTCGTGTAGGCAAATGTGTACTTACCCGGCTGTTTCCGCAGCAGTTCAATGAAATCGCTGATGCGGCGCACCGGCAGCTTTTCCGGGTTGACGTACAGGATCATCGGGCCCTTGGCAACGGTATTGACCGGCGTGAAGTCCGCCACCGGGTCGTAGCTCAGTTTCTTGAATACATGCGGGTTGCCGGTGAAGGCAACGTTGCCCGTGACCAGGATCGTGTACCCGTCCGCGGACGCTTTCGCTACGGTCTGCGCTGCCAGCATCGAGCTGGCCCCAGGCTTGTTCTCCACGATTGCCTGGACACCTGAGGTCCTGGCAACCTCGGCGGCCAGTGCGCGCACCAACACATCAGGTGCTGCACCTGCAGTGAAGGGCGTGACGAACGTCAGCATCCGGTCAGGGTAGCCCGCAGCTGCCACGGACGTCGAGAGCGCTGCAGATGCCAGCCCTGCAACAAGCAGGGCCACGGGACGCAACTTTCTAAACATTTTCATTGTTGTTTTCTCAACTTTGTGGCGCTTTTATGATGAAAGCGTGTGGGAAAGGTCGAACTCGTGAAAACCCTCATGGCGATAGCTGTGCGCGTTTCATCGATACGTCGGGTGGCCTTGCAACACGAGCCTGGCTAACACGGCCTTTGGTCGCATGAGCATTCAAGTCACGCAGCGGGCCGGTTGGCTGTCTGCGCTGGTGGGAGGCTTCGTTCGTGCAGATGCCTGCGGTGCATCCGAAGCACGCAGATCAGGCCAAGCGATGACAACATGGCTGCAACCAGGAACACCGATGGAAAGCCAAGGCCGGTAGCTACCAATCCCATCAGTGGGCCTGCCATCCCGACTGCAAGATCGAAGAACAGGGAAAGCGTACTCAGCGCTGAAGTTCGACTGGCTTCCGGAGTGCGTGCCAATGTCTCTACGCCCAGTCCCGGATAGACCCAGGAGACACCAAGACCGGTCAGCATGGCTCCCAGAACCGCTACCGCGGGCACAGGAGCCAGCCAGATCAGCAGCAGGCCGACGGTCTGGATGGCCATGCAGGCAGACACCACCCGATAGCCTCCGAAGCGCGGGACCACGTTGGGCGTCGAGAGTCGGGCCACGATGAAAGCGATGCCGAAACCCGTAAGGCAGTAGGCTGCATTGGCCCAACCCAGGCGGTCGAAGTACAGGGCGACGAACGCCGTGAGACTGCCGAATCCCACTGAACTGCACGCCAAGGCAAGGCCGTTCGGAAGGACGGAGAAAAAGATATTGCCAAACGGCAGCCGCTTTCCCGGTACCAGCGGAGCAGCCTGCTTGGTCAGCGCGTAGCCCAGTGCGGTGAGGCCCAGCACGGCCAAGGAAAGGCCAATCCCCGCCATACCGAAGTGCTGGTGCACGAGCACACCGACGGGCGCACCGACGGCCGTACCTCCATAGGAGGCAATTCCGTTCCAGGACATTACACGCGTGGCCTGCGAGGTGCCATGCAGGCCGATGGCCCATGTGCAGCACGGCGTGGAAATCAGAGCTGCGGACGCACCCTGGACTGTAAGCGTTGCCGCTGGGCCCTTCTTGGCAGGGCTTGAACCCATGGGCAAGATCGCCCGACCGTGCTCACCATCTCACTTACGAGATGTGCACGATCGGAGCGAAGTGCACACATGGACAAGCGAG
>JAEYPG010000173.1 GCA_023410975.1 Pseudomonadota bacterium | reverse complement strand
AGCTCGGCCAGCGCCAGCAGCGCGTTGGCGGCCGAGTGCCCGGCGCCCACCACCAGCGTGCGCCGCCCGGCATAGCGCGCGCGGTCACGGCCGAGCACGTCGGGGATGCCGTAGAAGACGGCGCCGGCCAGCTCGCGCTCGCCCAGCGCCGGCAGGCCGCTGGCGCCCAGCGGATTGGGCTGCGACCAGGTGCCGCTGGCATCGATCACGGCGCGGGCGCGGAATTCCAGCGGCTGCCCGTCGCGCTGGGCGCGGATCACGAAGGGCGCGGCCTCGCGCCCGCCGCTCTTGGCCTTGTCGAAACCCTCGCGGCTGATGGCCGTGACGCGGGTGTTCAAGTGCAGTGCCTGTGCCACCGCCGGCAGTGCGGCGTAGGGACGCAGCACGCGCTCCACCACCTCGCGTGCCAGCGGCACGTCGTGATCGGCCGGCGCGCTCCAGCCGGTGGACGCGAGCTGCGCGGCCATGGCCGTGTCGATGTCGTAGCGCCAGGGTGAGAACAGGCGCACGTGGCCGTAGTCCAGCAGGTGCGCACCCACCTGCGCGCCGGCTTCCAGCACCAAAGGCTCGATGCCGCGCTCGATCAGCCGTGCCGCCGCTGCCAAGCCTACCGGGCCGGCGCCGATCACGGCCACGGGCAGCTCCTGCTGCGGCTGCGCCGGCGTGGCCTCGCGCAGCGCCAGCGCCATCGGCACCGCGCTGGCCGGGCAAGCCCCCTGGAACTCGGCCGAGGCCTTCAGCGCTTGCGGCACCTGCGCCGCGGCAATACGCTGGAAGCCGTGGCGGCTGAAGTACTCGGGCGCGGTGACGGTGAACAGGTACAGCGCGCGCAGCTGGCGCTGCCGCGCTTCTTGGATCAGCCTGTCCATCAGCGCTTGGCCCAGGCCTCGGCGCTGCAGCCCCGGCGCGACCGCCACCGAGCGCAGCAGTGCCGCGTCGCCGTAGATCTCGGCACCTGCGCAGCCCAGCACCTCGCTACCGCTCACGGCCAGCACGAAGGTAGGCAGGTGTTCGCGCGCGCCATCGGTGGGCAGGCGGTTGGCTTCCAGCAGCGCTTGCACGGCGCTCCAGTCGGACGCGCTGGCTTGGCGCAGGGTGATGCTGGGGCTCATCGACATGGGGCTCTCTCCTGGGTGGGGCGAGTTTCGCGGCGCGCGGCGGGCTGTAACACGCCCGCGCTGGGCTTCGGACAACGATTGCCGCTTGAAAGCGCAGGGCACCGGGGCACCTGCGAAGACGGCTTCAGCTTCGGGCGCCGGCCTCGTACCAGGCCTTGCTGCGGTTGACGAGGCGTACCACCAGCAGCATCACCGGCACCTCGATCAGCACGCCTACCACGGTGGCGAGCGCGGCACCCGATTCGAAGCCGAACAGGCTGATGGCCGCGGCCACCGCCAGCTCGAAGAAGTTGCTCGCGCCGATGAGCGCCGAAGGGCAGGCCACGCTGTGCGACTCGCCCAGCCGGCGGTTGAGCCCGTAGGCCAGCGCCGAGTTGAAGAAGACCTGGATCAGGATCGGCACCGCCAGCATGGCGATCACCAGCGGCTGCTTCAGGATTGCCTCGCCCTGGAAGGCGAACAGCAGCACCAGCGTCGCCAGCAGCGCGGTGATGGACCAGGGGCCGATCTTCGCCAGCGCCGCGTCGAAGGCCGCCTGGCCCCGGCGCAGCAGCGCCTTGCGCCACAGCTGTGCCACGAGCACCGGGATCACGATGTAGAGCAGCACCGAGGTCACCAGCGTGTCCCAGGGCACGCTGATGGCCGACAGCCCCAGCAGCAGCGCCACGATGGGGGCGAAGGCGAACACCATGATCGTGTCGTTGAGCGCCACCTGCGACAGCGTGAAGAGCGGGTGCCCGTTGGTGAGCCGGCTCCACACGAACACCATCGCGGTGCAGGGCGCCGCGGCCAGCAGGATCAGGCCCGCGACGTAGCTGTCCAGCTGCTCGGCCGGCAGCCAGGGCGCGAAGACGTGGCGCACGAAGATCCACGCCAGCAGCGCCATCGAAAAAGGTTTGACGAGCCAGTTCACGAACAGCGTGATGCCGATGCCCTTCCAGTGCCGGCGCACCTGGTGCAGCGCGCCGAAGTCCACCTTCAGCAGCATCGGGATGACCATCACCCAGATCAGCAGGCCCACCGGCAGGTTGACCTGGGCCACCTCCATGCGGCCGATGGCCTGGAACGGGCCGGGCAGGAACTGTCCCAGCGCAATGCCGGCGACGATGCAGAGGAACACCCAGAGCGTGAGCCAGCGCTCGAACAGGCTCATCGGGGCGGGCGCGGCGGCGCGGGCGGGGAGGGTGGTATCCATGGCGTGGGGATCCTTCGCTCAGCTGCGGCCGATGTCGGTGAGCGCCGCCTGCAGCGCGGTGCGGTCCAGCGCTTCCAGCGGCAGCGCCAACAGTTGCAGCATCCGGTAGCCCAGGGCTTGGCGTGTGAGCTCGAAGGCGCGGCGCTTGCCTTCGTCGCCGCCCTCGGCGCTGGAGGGATCGGGATAGCCCCAGTGCACCTTCACCGGCTGGCCGCAGGCACCGAAAAAGACAGGACAGCTTTCCGCCGCTGCGCTGTCGCACACGGTGATGACGATGGACAGCGGCGGCGCGCCGTCCGCCGAGAACTCGCCCCAGCTCTTGCTGCGGAAGGCGCCGGTGTCGATGCCGGCATTGCGCAGCGCCTGCAGCGCGAAGGGGTTGATGCGCCCGCTCGGGGCACTGCCGGCGCTGTGGGCGCGCACGTTGCGGCCGAGGCGCGCCGCAAGGTGGTTGAGCATTCCCTCGGCCAGCACGCTGCGGGCGGAGTTGTGGGTGCACAGGATCAGGACGTGAAAAGTCATGGCGGCGTTTCAGCAGTCGGCGCAGGGCTTGGCGCCGGGCAGGCAGCCGGCGCCCTGGCAGCAGTTCTCGGTGAGATAGGCCAGCAGCGCGTTCATGTGCTCGAAGGCGGCGCGGTAGATGAGGTTGCGGCCGTCGCGCTCCGGGCTCACCAGGCCGGCATTGGCCAGCTCCTTGAGGTGGAAGGACAGCGTGGAGGCCGGCAGCGCCAGCGCCTCGGCCATCGCGCTGGGCGTCAGCCCCGCCGGGCCGGCCACCACCAAGCTGCGGAACACCTGCAGGCGCACCGGCTGGGCCAAGGCGGCCAGGGATCGGACTACGTCTTTCTCTTCCATATTTTTAGAATACTGGAAATATTGGAGGCTTTCAAACTGCGGATCGTGCCGTGGCAGTTCAGGCGCGGCGCGCGTCCTTGGCCATCTCGGCGCCAAGCCAGTCACGGAACGCGGCCACGCCGGGCAGCTGGCGCTTGCGGGCTGGGCAGACAAAGTAGTAGGCGCGGTCCAAGGGCAGCACGATATCCAGCGGCTGCACGAGCCGGCCGCTGCACAGCTCCTCGCGCACCAGCAGCGTGTGCGCCAGCAGCAGCCCGGCGCCCTGGATCGCCGCATCGACGGCGTGGTCGGCGCTGTTGAAGTGCAGGCCGCGCTCCACCACCGTGTCCGGGTCCAGGCCCGCGGCCTGGAACACGTCGCGCCAGCCGGGCATTTCCGGGCTGCCGGCCAGCTGGTCGTCATGGATGCGCGGCAGCCGGTGCCAGGGCTGGCCGGCACCGCCGTTTTCAGATTCTCCCAGCAGCCTGGGGCTGCACACGACGACCATGCTGGCGTCGGACAGCTTCTCGTAGGACAGGCCCGGCTCCCGGGGGCGGCGGTGTGAAGTGCTGCGGATTGCCGCGTCCACGCCATCGGTCGTGAAGTTGGCGTAGGCGGCCGAGGCGGCGACGCGCAGCTCGATCTGCGGATGCCGCTCGGCGAAGCGGTACAGCCGGGGCGCCAGCCACTTCGAGGTGAAGCCCGGAGGCGCGCTCAGCACCAGCACTTGCTGCTCGCCCGCGGCGCGCAGGACCTCGACGGCCTCGCGGATCTGGACGAAGCCGCTGCGCAACCCCGGGAACAGCACGCTGCCGTGCTGCGTGAGCACCATGCCGCGGGCCTGCCGCTCGAACAGCGTCACGCCCAGGAGCTGCTCCAGGCCGCGGATCTGGTGGCTCAGCGCGCCCGGGGTGACGTGCAACTCCTCGGCCGCCTTGGTGATGTTCGAATGACGCGCCACGGCCTCGAAGGCGCGTAGCGCGCCCAGCGGCGGAAGGGAAGGGGCCATGAGAGGTGAGCTGGACTCAACGGTCCGCGTCGCAAATCTCCATTGTTTGCAGAGTAGGCAAGGCTTTCAATGCGGGCTATCCAAGCTTTGAGCCGGCTTCAAGAGCTGCGGGCGCAGCGCCGCGGCCGGCCGTGGAAGGAACCGCCATGAGCCTGTTTCAACCTGCCGTTGTGCCGGCCTGGCCGCGCCTGTTCTCCGACGCCGGGGCCGCGGTGCCGTTCGAGCCGCTCAGTGCGCTCCTGCGCCGCGTGGTCGCCAAGCGTGGAGAGAGGGCGCTGGAGGTGGGCTTCTGCTGCCGCGCCCGCCTGGCGCTGGCGTGCAGGGAGTGGGTGGTGCTGTCGCAGGTGCGCCGCCGGACGCTGGTGTGCGAGGCTGGCGAGCTGTGGGTGACGCTGGACGGCGACGATGAGGACCACGTGCTGGGCCCCGGCGAGCGCCTGGTCGTGGCCGCGAACGCCTGCGTGATCGTGTCGGCCACCCGGGAGGCGGTGCTGCGCGTGGTGGGGTCCGTGCCCAAGGCTCGCGTGGAGGGGACCGGGCCGCAGCTCGCCGTACCCATCGCCGGCCGGGCTTGAGGCCCGCCCGCTCAGGCGCCGCTCAGCGACCCGTGATGCGCGGACTGCCGGCCGGCGGCTGCGCCGATGCCGACGTGGATGCCCTGCGGCCCCCGGCCCCCGGCCATGCGCTGCAGTACCTGACCGGCGATGGCGGGCAGCAGCGTGGCTTCGAAGAAATGGTGGATCGGATGCGCGCCGGCCGCCGTCCCGCTGCAGCGCGCCTGGATGGCGGCGACGACGGCGTCGTCGTAGTGCAGCGGCGCCTGGTGCCGAGCTGCCACGCGCATGGCGATGCGGTCGAGTTTGAGCCGGACGATGGCCTGCAGCGCGGCGGTGTCCAGGGGCAGGTAGGGCACCAGCGTCAGGCGCTCCAGCAGTGCCGGGCTGAAGTTGCGGGCCAGGGCGGGGCGCAGCGCCTCGGCGAGCCGGGCAGTGTCGGCGCCGGCCACGGTGCAGGCCTGGCGGACTGGCTCCGCGTCCAGGTGGCTGCTCAGGAGGAGCAGGCAGTGGCGAAAGTCCACGGTGCGGCCCTCGGCGTCCTGCAGTGCGCCCTGGTCGAGCACCTGGTGCAGCAGCGCCAGCACCTCCGGCGGGGCCTGCTCGGCCTCGTCCAGCAGCACCACGCTGTGGGGATGGCGCCGCACGGCCTCGGTGATCGCTCCGTTCCCGCGCCAGCGCGGCGGCGTGTCCTCGGGGACATCAAGGGTGTGAATCTTCCGGTAGTCGTCCATGTGCAGCGTGATGAGCCGGCGCTCGCTGCCGCAGAGCAGCTCCGCCAGCACCCGCGCCGTCTCGGACTTGCCCACGCCGCTGGGACCCATGAGCAGGAACACGCCCCGTGGCCGGTTTTGCGCGTGCAGGCCGGCGCGGTGGCTGCGCAGGCACTGCGCGATGGCGGACAGCGCCTGCGGCTGGGCGACGATGCGCTGCGCCAGCAGGGCTTCCAGGTTCACCATCGTCTGGATCTCGTCTTGGAGCAGGCGGGTGGGCGGGATGCCGGTCCAGCCGGCCACCACGGCGGCCACCGCGTTTGCATCCACCTCCAGCGGCACCAGGCTGGCCTGAGCCTGCAGCTCGGCCAGTGCGGCCTGGCCCGAGAGCAGGCGCTGTGCCGTGCGCCATGACAGCGCCTGCGGGTCCGCCAGGCTGGCGTGCAGCGTCTTGAGCTCCTGCACCAGCGCGCGCTCGGCCTCGAACCGCTCGCCCAGCGCATCGAGCCGGGTCTGGGCCACGCCGCGCTCGGCCTGCAGCGTCTGCAGCCGCTGCGTTTGTGCCTCGCTCAGGGCGCCCTCGCGCTCCAGCGACGCGGTCTCGGCTTCCAGTCGCTCGATCTGGCGCCGCTGCGCCTCGACGGCAGCCGGCACCGTGCTCTGGCTCAGCGCCACGCGCGCGCAGGCGCTGTCCAGCACGCTGACAGCCTTGCCCGGCAAGTACCGCTCGCCCAGATGGCGCATGGACAGCCGCACGGCCTCGGTGATGGCGTCGTCGCGGATGCGCAGGCCGAAATGCCGCTCCATCCGCAGTGCCAGGCCGCGCAGCATGGCGACGGCCAGCGCTGGGCTGGGCTCCTCCACCTTCACCACCTGGAAGCGGCGCGCCAGCGTCGCGTCCTTGCCGACGTGGCGCCTGTATTCGCTCCAGGTAGTGGCGGCGATGGTGCGCAGTTCGCCGCGGGCCAGCGCAGGCTTGAGCAGCTCGGCGGCACGGGCGCCCAGGAGCGTGTGCGCCTCGTCGATGAACAGCACGACGGGATGCGGGCTGCACTGCACCTCGGCGATGAGATGCCGCAGCCGCCGCTCCAGTTCGCCGGGGATGCCGGCGCCGGCCTGCAGCAGCTCCAGGTCCAGCGCACGGATCGCCATGCCGCGCAGCTCCCGGGGCACCTCGCCGGCGGCAATGCGCAGCGCCAGCCCGGCCACCACGGTTGTCTTGCCCACGCCCGGCTCGCCGATGAGCATGGGGTTGTTCTGGCGCCGGCGCAGCAGGATGTCCATGAGCTGCCGGATCTCGGTGTCGCGGCTGATCACGGGATCGATGCCGCCGTCGCGAGCATGCTGCGTAAGGTCCAGCGTGTACTGATCCAGTGCCGACACGTTTGTGGCCTTCGATGCGGGCGCTACCGTGGTGCTGATGGGGGACGTCGCCATCGCGCCTTCCGGTGCCTCCGCCGAGCCGAGCGTGAGCTCATCGGCGCAATACGTCAGCGCCTCGGCCGGGATGCGCGCGAACTGCGGGCTCGCGTGGCGGGTGAGGCGGCTCAGCGCCGGTTGCGTGAGCAGCGCCTCCAGCAGGTGGACGCTGCGGATGCCGGCGTCGTGCGTGTCCCGCGAAGCGAGAATCCAACCCTGCTCAAACAGCGCGCGCAGACGCAGGCTGAAGACGGGCATCTGCTCATGGCCGGCGGGCAGTTCCGCGAGCGCCTGCTCCAGCTCCGCGCGCAGCCGTGCGGCGTCCACTTTGAAGCGCTGGCACAGCCCCCAGAAATCACTGCTGGCACCTTCCAGCAGCGCCAGCAGCAGGTGCTCAATGTCCACCTCGTGGTGGCTGCGGGCCATGGCGATGGCGGCTGCGCGGGCCGCAGCATGGCGGCAGGTGTCGTTGAGCTTGGAAACGAGCTGGGAGAGGCGGTGGCTCATGGCTTCTTTCTGAAGCCGCGGCGGGCACCACGCTCAGGTAGCCGTGGCGTGCAGGTCGTAGACCGCTGCTTCCCGCGCGCGGGGACTGGGGCTGGAAAGTAAGAAAGTGTTCCAACCGAGCCGGGCATGGAAGCCCGTGTTCTCGCGGGTCAGTTGCGTGGGCACCACCGCGTCGCTGTGCAGGCGCAGGTGCACCTCGTACTCCAGGCTCACGCCGCTGGCCAGCGTCAGCAGCTCCCGCAGCGCCAGCGCCCCGCTCTGCCCCGGCAGGAAGCGCCGGTGCCGCGCCGCATCTAGCGGTCCCAGGCACACGCGCAGGCGCAGGTCGCGCTGCCACGTGCGCTCGCCCAGCACGGCGCTGTCGCCCAGCATGGCGTTGGCAGTGCCGAGCCGAGTGCGGCTGCCGGAGGGGAGCCCGCACCAGCGGCCGGCGAACTGCTCAATGCGCACCGGCACACCGAGGTAGTGGGCTAGCAGCGACTGCAGGGCGCCGACGCTGGGGCAACGGCGCTGCAGTGACCCGACGTGGTAGGCCAGCGCTGCATCGCCCAAGCCGCCCTCGTGCGGGTGCAGCCGCTCGCGCAGCGCCGCAGGTCCCAGGCCCAGGAGGCTCAGGGCCAGCGCCAGGCCTGCGTCACGGCCCTCGGCCTCGGTTCGCAGTGCCAGGCGGTGATGGCGCCAGGCGGCGTGGAACAGCGCGACGGCGCGGTGCTGGAACAGGTTCAGGAACGCCCGCGCGGCGCCGTCGCGCTGCTGCACCTCGCGGGCGGTGAGCATTTCGGTGTAGGCCAGCGGCAGCGCGCCGGCAGCGCCCAGCAGACCCATGAAGGCAGGTGTGAGCGCGATGCGACGCAGGGTGGTGGGTTGCTTCGGTCCGGTGGCGCCGACATCCGGCGACGCGGAGATGGGCGCGTCGTGCTCTACGTCCAGCGCCTCGATCGCGCTGGCGGGAAAGGCCAATGACAGTGAGTTGCGGAACTGCAGTGCCGGCCGCTCGCCCGCCGGCAGCGCGGCCAGCCAGCGCTCCAGCAACCGCAGCGATTGGTGGAATCCGAAGTGCTGGGGCTGCTGCAGCAGCCGCGAGAGGGGGCTGGCCTGCGGAGCGGCGGTGCCCGTGCGCGGTGAGGGCGGCAGCGCCGGCAGCTTCATGCCAGCAATGCTGCGCCGCTGCGCTGCGGGCCGTCGAGCAGCAGCTGTCCCGTGCGCGCGGACAGCACCTGCAGCTGCGTGAAGGTGTTGAGCCGGGCCTGCAAGCCGAAGCTGCGCTCCAGCACCTGGGCAAACAGCCACAGCCCGCTGCCGACGAAGTGGCGCTCGTCCACGCTGAGCCGGATTCGCGTGCCGTGCACCACGGTGGCGAAGGGATTGCCGGCCACGCAAGCCTCGGCTGGCTCGTACTCCACGGTGTGTAGCCCGGCCATCAGGCGTTCGGACTGCATGCTGCACGGCAGGTCGTGCAGGCGCAGCAGCGCCTTGAGCGCGTCGATGTCGCCGGTCGCCGGCCCAGTCATGTCCAGCGTGAGGTGCGAGATCAACCGCCGTAGGACTTCGTCGCCGCTCTCCAGGCGCCACGGTGGCGTGGCCTTGCGCAATAGCCGGATGACGGGTTGCAAGCCGCCGGCGGCGTCGGCCAGCGCGAGGTCGCCATCGGGCTGGCCGACGCGCGTGGGCAGATCGCGGTTGGTGGCGCGCAGCTCGATGCTCAGCGTCTCGGTGGCCAGTTGGGCCGGGTCGAAGCCGGCATCCAGCAGGCCGATCTCCATTTCGTGGCCCGGGCTGCGCTCGGCAAGCGCCGGATCGCGCTGTGCCCACCAGCACAGCCTCGGGACGGGACCGTCGCGCAGCAGTGCCTCATGGTGCAGCGCGTGCAGGGCGGCCACGGGTTCCGTGTGGCAGCCGGTGGAGGTTTCGCGGATGCGCAGCACGCGGTCGATGGCGTAGACCTCGTGGGCCGCGGCAGCGGCCGCGTCGGGCAGCACCGTGTACAGCGTGGAGCGGTGGTCGATGTGGATGGGCTCGGCGCGGCGGCGGAACAGGTTGATCACGGGCGCGCAGCCCGTGACGAAGTTGCCGGCGCTCACGAGCTCCAGTAGCCGCACTGCGTCGGCGTCGAGCGGGCCGGCCAGCGCGTAATGCAGGCTCGACTCGCGGCTGTGCGATGCGCGTGCGGCGGCCGGCAGGGGCAGGTCGATGAAATTGAATTTCTCAGGAAACGCGAAGTACTCGGTCAGCAGCCGGCTGGCTTCGGGTTCGCGGACTTCAGGCTCGAACAGGGCCTCGTCGTCGTCAAGCCCCACCGCCCTCGGCAGCGCCGTCGCGTCGGCCTGCCAGGGGCCCTGAGGCGTGGTCTGCACCAGCGCGGCCAGAACGCGGCAACACAGCGTCTCGCGCAGCAGCGTCACCAGCGAGGCGTCTCCGTCCAGGAAAAGGCGGATGCTTTCGACGCCCAGCGCTCCCCAATTCGGCACCTGCGGCGCCAGCTCCAACTGCAGCGACAGCAGCGCCCCAGTGCGCAGCGGCAACGGCGCGCCCGCCAGCGTGGCGGCGGCGCTGTGGCAGCCTGCCGCGGCCACGTGCAGTGGCAGCAGCTGGGTTGGCGCCGTGGTGGTGAAGCGGCAGGCGGGATTCGGCCCGGGGATCGCGTCCAGCACGGTGCCGCGGGGAAGGATCGTGGCGGTGCCTGGTCGTGCGGTCCGCGGCGCGGACTCGAAGCGGGCGATCGAGCAGGAAGGGAAGGGACGCAGGTCCTGCGGCGCCAACAGGGCCAGCAGCGTCGCGGTGAGCAGCGGAAAGTCGTCGTCGAGCCGCTTGTGGATGCGCGCGCTCAGCAGCGCGAGAGCCTGGATAAGGCGCTCCACATGCGGGTCCTGCGGCAGTTCGGCCGAGGCCGCCAGGCGGCCGGCGATGCGGGGGTAGCGCCGCGCGAAGTCCTCGACCGGCTCGCGCAGCGCCGACAACTCAGCCTCGTAGTAAGGCAGCAGGCGGTGCATGGCGGGCCCTTTCTGCTACGGCGCGACCCGCGCGTCGGCGCCGCCGCTGGTGACGGCGTAACGGTTGCAGCCCGGCTACAGCACGGCGGCGAAGGCTACCGGTTCGCTGCTGCGCTGCAAGTGCAGCCGGGCATGGCTGGCGAAGCACAGCCCCGCGCCGATGGCTGTGCTCTCACGGACGGTGACCTGCACCCCGCGCAGGCGCGGTTCGTGGTCGAGCAGCGCACGGGTGATGGCCCGCACGATGGCACTGCGGTCCCGGTCGCTGGCCAGGCTCAGTGGGCTGACGTCCACCAGCCCGAAAGTCAGCAGCGAACGGACGGCCTGGTCGAAGCCGCGCAGCTGCGCGGGCATGTAGCCCGGGCAGGTGTTGAGCAGCGTCTCGATGTCGCGCGCCACCGCAGCCTTGACCTGTGAACTGGTCCAGCTCATTCCACAGCGCCTCAAGATTGGCATGCCCGACGATGTGGAGAAGCTGGTGCTGGCGGCCACGCAAGGCGTGCGCCTTACACATGCTCCTCAGGTTCCGGCAGCCGTTCCTGTTCGGCCTGGTGCCTTGTACTTCGTCCTGGAACCGCGTGGGCCCCTGTACGAGCGCATGGTGCAGTCACAAACCTTGGCCCTGTACGCGCCCAGCGGGCTGCCGGATCTGCAACTGGAGCTGTTTGCCTTGAACGATGGCACCTGAGCGCCGCCATCCACCGCATCTGTCTGCAAGGAGCTGTCCATGAAAGACGTTCTCGTGCCTTCACTGCTGACGGCGGGGCCACAGGAGACGGCACTCCAACGTCCGGGGCTGCCTTCTGCCGTGACCGGTGAGCCGCGCAGTCTGCTGGACCTGATGCATCCCGGCTTCTACATGCTGTTTCTGCTCCGCAACGGCCACGCGCCCGCGGATGCCACGGTTTTCCGCCACAAGGTATGCCAGCTCCTGGAAGACATCGAGCGAAGGGCGCGAGATTTGCAGATCGCGGCCACTGACGTGTCGGAGGCCCGCTTCGCCTTCTGCGCCTTGCTGGATGAAGTGGTGCTGAACTCGAGGTTGGCAATCCGCAGTGAGTGGGAATGCAAGCCGCTGCAACTGGAACTGTTCAGCGAGCACATGGCCGGCGAACGTTTTTTCGACAAGCTGGACCTGCTGCGGCGCGAGGGCATGGCGCGCCTGGGTGTGCTGGTGGTGTTTCACCTGTGCCTGTTGTTGGGTTTTCTGGGTCGCTACGCCCTTGAAGGGTGCGAGAAGCTGGACTACCTCACGGCCCGCCTGGCCGCTTTCATTGCGATGCGCTTGCAGTTGGACCGCAGCACTGAACGTGACCTGGCTCCCTACAATGACGTCGTGAAGTTTGCTCCCCACGCTGCGCACGTGATGATCACCTGGCCTTGATGTGAAGGGCCGGTCGAAGGAAGCGGATTCGAGATTTCACGCGTGGCCGTTCGATGTCGACGCGGCAGACGAGTCGGTCAGCCGACCTTTGCGGCCAAGAGAAAGCCCGCTGGGGCGGGGAGCCGCGGCGGGCTGGAATGTTGAAGAGAAATGGCGAAACCGTGAACCGGACTGCGCCCGGCAGCCTTGACGCATTGGCCGCGTCTACGCTCTCAGCACTCGGGCCGGGTTGCCTGCGATACAGGCACTGCTGCCCACGCTGCGAATGACGTTGCTGCCCAGACCGATCAGCGTTCCGTCGCCGATCTCCACGCCATTCATGATGCTAGTGCCGCTGCCGACGTAGCAGTTCTCGCCGAGCATGACGTTGCCCGCGATGGTCACGTTCGAGCCGATAAGGCTCCAGTTTCCAACGTGCGCGTCGTGGTGGATCACGGTGTTGGGCAGTACACACACATGGTCGCCGATGACGGCATTGCTGGTGATCACCACGCCGGCCATGATCAGGACGTTGCGCCCGATCGTGGCCAGCGGTGACACGCGTGCGCTGGGGTGGATGACGCGGGCGAAGCGGGTACTCGGCAGGCCCAGTGCCTCCACGATCGAGCGGCGCGAGCGGTACGACGTCGGACTGCCCGGTACTGCCAGCACCTGCGCCTCGTGCCAGCGCTGTAGGGCTTCTCGACCCATCACGAGGCAGCCGTGACGATCAACACCTTGCTTGCCCGGCGTATCGTCCACGAAACTGACGAAACGGTACGCCTGACCCAGGCAATCCAGCGCCTCAAGCCCGTTGCCGTTGTACGGGAAGATGAGCAGGGGTTGCGCCGTTGACGGTGCAACCTGGTCCGCGCCGCTCATCGTCCTTCCTCAGGCGACGCCCACCGGGGTCGCTTCCGAAGCGGCCTGGACCGGCACGGCCAGTTCCTGCACTGCTTGCGCTACGCGCTCGCACTGCACGGCCGTCAGCTCGGGGAACATCGGCAGCGACAACACTTCATTGGCTGCTTGCTCCGAGTGCGGGAACTGCCCGGCCTGATAGCCCAGGTCAGCGAAGGCGGGCAGCAGGTGGACCGGCGTGGGATAGTGGATGCCGGTCTGGATGCCCTGCGCCAGCAGCGCATCCTGCCAAGCTTGGCGGTTCTGTGTGCGGATGGCGTAGAGGTGATAGACGTGGCGTACGTCCGGACGGGCGTAGGGCGTCGGGACGCCCGTGCCGGCCAGCAGGCTGTCATAGCGGGCGGCGGCCGCGCGGCGCGCTTCGGTCCAGCCTTCCAAATACTTGAGTTTCACCCGCAGCACGGCGCCCTGGATGCCCTCGAGGCGGAAGTTGTAGCCCTTGAGCACATGCTGGTATTTCTTTTCCGCTCCCCAGTCGCGCAGCATGCGGATGGTGCGGGTGAACTCAGAGTCGTTGGTCACCACCATGCCGCCTTCGCCGTAGGCACCCAGATTCTTCCCCGGGTAGAAGCTGAAGCAGCCCATGTGGCCCATGCTTCCAGCGCGGCGCCCCTTGTACTCGGCGCCATGGGCTTGGCAGGCGTCCTCGATGACCACCAAGTTGTGCTTGCGCGCGATTTCCAGGATCGGATCCATGTCCGCCGGCTGACCATACAGGTGTACCGGAATGATGGCCTTGGTCTTCTCGGTGATGGCGGCCTCGATGGCGTTCACGTCCATCGTGAAGGTTTTGGGATCGATATCAACGAACACCGGCGTGGCGCCCGTGTAGTCGATGGCCGACACCGTGGCGACGAAGGTGAAGGGCACAGTGATCACCTCGTCGCCCTTGCCCACGCCCGCAGCCAGCAGCGCCAGATGCAGCGCACTGGTGCCGGTATTGACGCCAATGCCATGCTCGACTTGGCAATAGCCGGCAAATTCCTTTTCAAAGGCGGCTACCTCGCTGCCCAGTGTGAATTCACAGCGCTCGATGACGCCTTGGATAGCGGCATTTACCTCGTCCTTGATGGAACGGTATTGCGCCTTGAGATCAACAAAAGGAATCATGATGTTCAGCCCCTCTTCTGAATGGTGACGGTATCGCCGCGGCAGCGCATGGAGCGATTGGCGGCTTCGATCAGTTCCACGACTCGCACGCCGAGATGACCATCAGTCATGGGCGTGGTGCCGTTCTTGATGCAATCAACGAAATGCTCGCTTTCGACGCGCAAGGCTTCAGAAACCGCCAATTTGGGCGCCCACATGTCGCCCGTGCGGTAACCGACGCGCATTTCCCGAATCTGGTTTGGATCATCAGTGAAGCTGACACCCTTGTCATATACCTTGATCTTCTCGCTAGGCTCGAGATCGTCATAGGTGATCATCTTGTTGCTGCCGCCAATGAGAATCTGGCGTACTTTCACCGGCGCCAGCCAGCTCACGTTGGCGTGGGCAATGGTGCCCGAGTCGTAGAACAGCGTTACGTAAGCCAAGTTTTCCGGCGTGCCGGGAAAATGGTTGGTGCCGCTGGCGGTGACTGCTACTGGATGCTCGCCCAGTAGGTAGTCCAGGATAGAGAAGTCGTGTACGGCGAGATCCGAAATCACGCTGACGTCGCGCTGAAACAGGCCGAGATTGACGCGTACCGAGTCGTAGTAATAGATCTTGCCCAGTTCACCGTTGCGGATGATCTCACCCATCTTGCGGACGGCACCGGTGTAGATGAACGTGTGATCGACGATGAGCACTCGGCGGCGGCGTTCCGCTTCCTCGACCAGGCGACGTGCCTGCACTGAGGTTTCCGTCATCGGCTTTTCCAGCCAGACATGTTTGCCGGCCTGAAGGGCTGCGAGCGCGAGGTCGTAATGGGTGTTGACTGGGGTAGCGATGGCGATCGCGTCGATCGAGCTGTCGTTGAGCAAGTCGCGGTAATCGGTGGTCGTGTTGCAGGCGTGGCGCTTGCGCACCAGTTCCAGCTTGGACGAATCGAGATCGGACACCGAAGCCACGTTGAGCCCTGGCGTTTCCGCGAAATTGCGCACAAGGTTCGGACCCCAATATCCGTAACCGATGACACCGATGTTGATCATCTTGCTTCCCTCGCTATTGAAAAACCTTGAGCCGCGGCTTCGATGACGGATGAAACCGATCAGCCCGTCCTGCCTGGAGTGCGTTTGTTTGTTGATGGCCCAATGCCGAAATAAATATTCCGGCGGGATTCAAGTTTTCTTCATTTCACGGGTGTCGCCTACCACGCGCGCCGGTACGCCGGCAACGATGGCATAGGGGCGAACATCCTTGGTTACCACCGCGCCGGCGCCCACCAAGGCACCTTCTCCGATTGTGATGCCCGCGACGATCGTGGCATTGCTGCCGATGGAGGCGCCGCGCTTGACGTAGGTTGGCTCGACCTTCCAATCCGCTTCGGTCTGCAGCCCTCCATCGGTGTTGGTGGCACGGGGATAGAGATCGTTGGTAAACATTACCCCGTGCCCGATGAAAACTTCATCGGATATTTCTACGCCTTCACAGACGAAGGTGTGTGATGAAATCTTGCAGCGAGCTCCAATAAGAGCATTCTTTTGAATCTCGACAAATGCACCGATTTTCGTGTCGTCGCCGATGATGCAGCCGTAGAGGTTGACCAGTGTCGGCTGAAAAATCTGCACCTTGTGGCCGAGCTTGACGTTTTCGCTGATGGGCATGGGTGTTTGCCTTTGCGTGAGGCACGCGCCGTCAGCAGCCCTCGGTCTCAGCGATCCGGCTGGCTGAATGCGGTATGCCGACTGAATTCACAGGACTGAAAAACTACCGTGTGTGATCGTTGCAGTCGCTGCGCCCCTCGAAGTGATGTTGTTGTTTGGCGTCACCCTGGAATCGGCCTGAGCGCAATTCAACGGGACGTCTTGTGGTGGTTTGGTGCTGTGCTCGGATGGGCCTGAATCACAGCACGAAGCCATTTTGGTCCTGAAGGCTCAGGCACTGGGAACCCGCAAACGCGGGTTTTCGCAACAACCGCGTGCCGCCGTTTCAATATGGATACGCTGTGAATATTGTTGCTTTTTGTGTCTCGTGGGTTCTGTCTGTTCAGTGGTTAGGAAGTATTTACACACTCATCTGGGCAGGGGGTATGTCTTTTCTTCGATTGTTGGCAAGCCCGATTCGACTGCTACGTGTGGGACTCAACATGCGTCTAAAGCCGGGCGCTAGCACGACGCCATCGTCTGTACTGGGCCCGCGGTTTGCGCAAGCCATTACGCCATGCGGTGTCCCGCCTGCCGTCCTGGGCACACGCGGCACAGGCATGTCGTTACAATCTTCTGCACTTCCGCCTGCTTCATGCGCTGCACGCGCATGCGAGCAGTGATAGACGCCATCCAGTGGCGATTTCGGCGAAGGCAGGACGCACGCGGCGCTGCGGCCGCCATAGGGGTAGAGCAGGCGTAGAGGACGAAGGAACAGGATGTACAGCGGCACCGCGCTGCAAGGCCGGAACCGACCGCAACGGTTTTTTTCTAGGGCAGCAAAGTTAGCTGGCAGGCCAACTGCTCCAGCTCAGCGAGGTACCGCATGGGATTTCGCCGGAACCGTGTGCGCTGCACGCGTGCACGGCGGCGCTTCTCCAGTTGAGCCCGTAACGCGCTCCAGCGTTGCCGGTTGGCATGAGCGAGCTCGCGTGCCGTAACCAGGCGCCCCCGCGTAGCAGTCGCCGCCAGCAGCCGTACCGCGCCGCGCAGCACCGTGGCAGGGCTGGCGGCCTTGCGGCCCGTAGTGCGCCGCTCGTGATAGCGGTACGAGCCGAACAGCTGCTCAAGATCGTTGTTGGTACGCGGCAGCTCGGCGTTGGTATAGCAATGGAAGAGTCCGGTGTGCCAGCAGCGCGCCACATGCACGAAGTGCTCCAGCGCCCAGCTCAGCGTGCCCGCGTGGTGGGCGTGCCGGCTCATGGCACCCATGAGCCCATCGAAGCGCCGCTGCACCATGCGGGCGTTGGCGCCATCCTCGTTGCCCAGGATATGAGCAGCCGCGTGTACCCAACGCCAGGCGTAGATCACGTCGGGCCACAGCGCCGCGGTGCGCTGCAAGGCGCCCTCGAGCAGTCGCTGCAGCTTTGTCAGCGGTGCCGGGCACCGCACCCCCCTTTTTGCGCCACCCGCTGCACGCTTTCGGTGATGGCTTCAAGGCGCTGTTTCAGCCGTACTCCGGCGGCGTCCAGCGGCGGGTGGCCGTCGTCGGTGAGCGCACTGCGCACGGCCGAGCAGTAGCCGCGCACAACCTGTGCCTCGGTGTCGTTGCAGCCTTCGACCGACCGCTCTATGGGTCGGATTCCGCGCGCCTGGGCCTTGAGTTCCTTTTTGGCGTGGCGGTCCGCTTCGAACACCGGCAGCGCTGCCTCGCGCAGGAAGTGGAACTGGCACAACTGGTGTGGCACCCCGGGCAACGCCTGCGCCACGGCCAGCCGAATGGAGTTCTGGCCATCACTGATGACGCCCACCACCGGGATATCCTTCAGCGGCTCGAGCGCCTCGTGCAGCAGATGCGCCAGATCCTTGCTGGTGCTCGACAGCAGACTACGCGCGAGCAGCACTTGGCATGAGATGCAGTCGCGCAGCACCCATAGCACCTCGTGCCCCACATCGGGCTGCAATCCATCGAGCGCCAGCACAATGCGCCCCTGAGCCCAGAGTCCCTTGCGCAGCCGGGCGCTGTCGCCCAGCGCCGTGGCCAGCAGCTCGTCGTAGCGGTCCACCAGGTTCGTCACGCTGCGCTCGCAGATGGCCACGCCCCGCTGCAGCAACACCGCGTGAATCTCCGGCACGCTGCGGTGCTCCTGGTAGCGCAGCGCCCCTACCAGCGCCAGTACATCCAGCCCGAACTCGTGCTGCGGCAGCACCAGCGCGCCCTCGGCCTCGGGGCGATAGGCGCGGTGATAGCGCTCGCACGCCGGGTTCTCGCAGCGCCGTATGCGCAGCCGCAGTCCCTGCATGCCCCGCAGCGTTACCACGGCACGCCAGTTCTCGTACCGGTAGCGCATCACGCCACCGCACGCCGGGCACTCCCGCCTGAGCGGGTTCAATACCTGCACCGTTTCTGGTGCCTCACGAGCCGAGAGCCGGGGCATCGCACACCTCCTGCACTCAAGTACCGCGATGCTATTGCGCCCGCTCAGTCACAGCAAATTTTGCCATCCTAGTTTTTTTCCACCTGCCTCGTCAATGTGATGGCTCCCGGGGTCGGCATGGACGTCATCGCGCTGATTCGCGCCGCCGGTATTGAAGTGTCAGTGCAGTGCCAAGGACTGGCGGGAGGCGCTGGCCTGGAAGATCTGGGCTTGGCTCAACGAGCGTCCGTGTCTCTATCGCGGTGCGCTGAGCCTGTGCCACCGCCTGCACGTGCTCGTGCTGGCGTGGTAGGTCGGCTGGACGGCGCACCGCACACCGATGCGCCCGGCTGCGCGCGGCCTGCGTGAACGGCTGACGGCGCAGCAGCGCCGGAAAGGGCGAAGCTCGTGGCTTGAAACGGCTCGCGCCGCAGGGACCGGCGCGGGCTGGCAACGCTGCGCGGCCCGCGCGCCGGGGCAGGATTCAAGCTGCCGCCGGCTGGGCGATGCGCAGGTGCTCCACCGCGAGGCGGCCGGCACGGTCCACCGCGCGGTCGATAGCGTCGTAGAGGTCCTTGCCCACGTCCACCACCGAGGCCACGCCGGCGTGCACCAGGCGCAGCTGGACGCGGCAGTAGCCCTCCTTCTGGCCGTGGCGGCTGCGCGTGTCGCCCAGGCGCACCTCGACGCTCTCCACCTGGTGCTGGCGCGACCGCAGCACGTAGAGCAGGCGGCGGCGTGCGTGGTCGGCCAGTGCGGCGGCACGGGCACAGGCGGCATGCACTCGGATTTCCATTCGGTGCTCCGGATTCCCGGGGAAGTGACGACCAAGCCACTGTAGGGAGCTGCCCCAATCCAAGTAAATCCGATTATTCCGGGCTTGCATGTAGGAAAAGTCTGATGATTGGTGCATGAACTACAAGCACCTCCACTACTTCCTGCAGGTGGCCGAGACCGGCAGCGTGGCCCGCGCCAGCGAGCAGTTGCACCTGACGCCCCAGACGGTCAGCGGCCAGATCCAGCTGCTGGAGGAGCGGTTGGGCAGCCCTTTGTTTGCGCGCAGCGGGCGCCGCCTGGTGCTCACCGATACCGGGCGCATGGTGCTGGACTACGCCAAGGACATATTCGCCCTGGGTGCCGAGCTGGAGGCTTCCGTGCGTGAACGCACGACGCACGGCCGGGCGCTGGACTTCCGCGTCGGCGTGGCCGACGCCGTGCCCAAGGCCATCGCCTACCACCTGGTAGAGCCGGCCTTCGCGGTGGAGAACGTGCACCTGGTGTGCCGCGAGTGGAAGCTGGACCTGCTGCTGGCCGAGCTGGCGCTGCACAAGCTCGATCTCGTGATCGCTGACGCGCCCATCCCGTCCTCGGTGAGCGTGCGTGCCTTCAGCCATCGCCTCGGTTCCTCGACGCTGAGCTTCTTCGCCACGCCGGCGCTGCGCGAGCGTCACCCCGGCGACTTCCCGGCCTGCCTGGACGGCGCACCGGTACTCATGCCGGGCGAGGACTCCGCCATGGGCCAGCGCCTGCGCGCCTGGTTCCAGTCGCAGAACGTGCGCCCGCGGCTGGTGGGCGAGTTCGACGACAGCGCGCTGATACAGGAGTTCGGGCGCCGCAGCACGGGCTTCTTTGCCGCACCGGGGGTGATCGCGCCCGAGGTCGAGGCGCAGTTCGGCGTGCGCAGCGTGGGCGTCGCCGAGGGCGTGGAGGAGGATTTCTTCGCCATCTCGGTGGAGCGCCGCATTACGCACCCCTGCGTGGTGGCGATCACGCAGACCGCGCGCAACGAGCTGTTCCAGATGGCACGCAAGCCGGCACGCGCGGCCGCGCCGCGGCGCCGCCAGGCGGCCTGAACCTGCGCAGACGTCTGCCGCGGTCTGTGTCGCGAGGCCTGTGCTGCTGCGCTTGCGCCAGCGCAAGGACGGCATTCGGTGTTGGCCTAGCCTGGAAGGCTTGATCTTTCGGCCAGGAGTCCGCCATGCCCATGATGAAAGCCGCCGTCTTCGTCGAACCGGGTCGCATCGTGCTCGACGACAAGCCGATTCCCGATGTCGGGCCTCAGGACGCGCTGCTGCGCGTGACCACTACCACGATCTGTGGTACCGACGTGCATATCCTCAAGGGCGAGTACCCCGTGGCGCGCGGCTTGACCATCGGCCACGAGCCCGTGGGCGTGATCGAGAGGCTCGGCTCCGCCGTCAAGGGCTACCGCGAGGGGCAGCGCGTCATCGCCGGCGCCATCACGCCCAGCGGCTGGAGCAACGCCTGCCAGTGCGGCTTCTGCGCCCAGGACGGCGCTGGCAGCGCACACGGCTGGAAGCCTATGGGCGGCTGGCGCTTCGGCAACACCATCGACGGCTGCCAGGCCGAGTACGTGCTGGCGCCTGACGCCATGTTCAACCTCGCGCCCGTGCCCGACGGGCTGAGCGACGAGGCGGTGCTGATGTGCCCGGACATCATGTCCACGGGCTTTGCCGGTGCGGAAAGCGCGCACATCCGCATTGGCGATGTCGTGGCGGTGTTCGCACAGGGGCCCATCGGCCTGTGTGCTACGGCCGGCGCCAAGCTCAGCGGCGCCAGCCTCGTCATCGGCGTGGACCGGCTGCCCGAGCGGCTGGAAATGGCGCGGCGCCTGGGCGCGGATGTGGTGATCGATGCCGGCAAGCAAGACCCGGTGCAAGAAATCCTGCGCCTGACCGGCGGACGCGGCGTGGACGCCTCGATCGAAGCGCTGGGCACGCAGGCCACCTTTGAGGCAGCGCTGCGCGTGCTGCGCCCGGGCGGCACGCTCTCCAGCCTGGGCGTGTACTCCACCGACCTGCGCATCCCGCTGGACGCCTTCGCCGCCGGACTGGGCGACCACCGCCTCGTCACCTCGCTGTGTCCGGGCGGTAAGGAACGCATGCGCCGGCTCATGGCCGTGATTGAAGCCGGCCGCTTGGACTTGGGCGCCATGGTCACGCACCGCTTCAAGCTCGACGACATCGAGGCTGCCTACGAGCTTTTCAGCCACCAGCGCGACGGGGTGCTGAAGGTGGCGATCACGCCCTGAACAACGGCTTTCCTCGCGGTGCTGGAGCAGGGCGGCTACAGAAGGCAAGGATACGGTTTTTTCGATCAAACGCATCGTAACCTTCTGATTGTTTCGATGTGAGGGTGCCCCTAGATTAGCGTTGCCGTCCCGAGTCCGTGGCCTTCGCCGCGGGGGCGGCGAGCGAGTCTAGGGAGCCTCCATGAACCTTCAGCAGATCGACCTTCGTGCCCGCGCCGCGCAGGCGCCGGGTTTGGCTGCGCAGCAGCAGCGCGTGCTGCGCAACACCTACTGGCTGCTCGCGCTGTCGATGGTGCCCACTGTGGCGGGCGCCTGGCTGGGCATCGCCACGGGGTTGTCGAGCGCAATGTCGCCGATGGTGAGCCTGGTGGTGTTTCTCGCGGGTGCCTTCGGCTTCATGTTCGCCATTGAGCGCACCAAGGATTCCGCCGCTGGCGTGCCGGTGTTGCTGGCCTTCACCTTCTTCATGGGCCTAATGCTGTCGCGCCTGGTGGGCACGGTGCTGGGCCTCTCCAACGGCGCGAGCCTGGTGATGACGGCCTTTGCCGGCACGGGCGGCATCTTCCTGGGCATGGCAATGCTGTCCACGGTGATCAAGCGCGACCTGAGCTCGATGGGCAAGTGGCTGTTCGTGGGCGTGGTGATGCTGATGGTGGCGGGCATCGCCAACGTCTTCATCCAGTCCAGCGCGCTGATGATCACGCTGTCGGTGCTGGCCATCGGCATCTTCTCGGCCTTCATCCTGCATGACCTCAAGCGCGTGCAGGACGGTCTGGAGACCAACTACATCACGGCCACGTTGGGCGTCTACTTGAGCCTGTTCAACGTCTTCCAGTCGCTGCTGGCGCTGTTGGGTATCTTCGGCGGCAACGACGACTGAACATCCCCGAAAGAAGCTGATGCATCTGCCTTACTCCACGCGCGCGTCCTCGGGCCCGGCGCGGCTGCTGCAAACCCTGGCGAACGCGGCCCGGGGCCTGGTCCTGGGTTTCGTCGGCCTGATGGTGCTGGCCTTCACGCTGCTGGCCGGCATGGTCACCGCGGGTGTCCTGCTGGTGGTGGCGCTGATGGCGCGGCGCCGGCTGCGGCGCAGCGCGGTGCGCTTTGCCTGGCCGGGCCGCATGGGTGGTCGCCCGGGTGCCGCGGCGACGCCATTCCGCCATGGGCGCGGCAGCGGTGGAACTGGCGAGATCGTCGATGCCGAGGTGCGCGAGATCAGGGATTGAGGGACAGCCGGCCCTCGCGCCATACCTCCATTGCGGCATTGTTCGCATCCCCCGGGCCCGCGAACTGCTCTAGGCGGGAGGGCCGACGCCGATGCCCTCCGCGTCGGTCACAATGGTCCAACCCATGGCGGGCTCCAGAGGAGGCAGCTTGATACATTTGCAGGCAACCATTCCCGACGGCGTCAACTTCGAGGACCTGCGCCTGTCGCGGGATGTTCGCGACGGCGCCGTGATCTTCGATCCCCAGCCGATCGAGGCCATCTGCATGGCCAGCGGCTTCGATATCGATGAACTGGTCCAGGGGCCCGATCCCATCGTGTGCGCCCTCATCACGGCCTGGTACCAGGAGCATCTCAAGCGTGGCGGTGCGCCCGATCCGGTGCAGGAAGACCTGATGGAAGAAACCCGGCTCGAACAGGAGCGCGGCGGCGGCTTCAGCTACGCGCCGGGCCACGCCTGAGCACGCGCATCGGCTGCGCCTCGAAAGTTGCGAGTGCAACAGGATGGTCAGTGGCGGCAGCTGGTGGCATGTGCGGTGATCGGCGTCACCGCCGGTCGGTGTGAAAGCAGCGACACTGCGCGCTTTCATCACCTTCCGCTTCTTCGCGCATGAAAACATCTTCCGCCCTCTGCGCTGCGCTGCTGCTGGCCGCCGCGCTTCCCGTGACTGCCCAGACCGACACCGAGAAGCTGCCTTCGGGCGTGGTCGTCGAGCACAGCGTCAGGGGCCAGGGCGCCCAACCCGGGCCCACCAGTACCGTGCAGGTGCACTACCGCGGCACGCTGCCCGACGGCAAGGAGTTCGACAGCTCCCACAAGCGCGGCCAGCCGACCACGTTCCCGCTCAACCGCGTCATTCCTTGCTGGACTGAGGGACTGCAGCGCATGAAGGTCGGCGGCAAGGCCAAGCTCACGTGCCCGGCCGATACTGCCTACGGCGCGCGCGGCATTCCTGGAGTCATTCCCGGCAACAGCACCTTGATCTTCGAGGTCGAATTGCTGGCCGCACGCTGAAATCGCGGGCACTTTGGCGCTTGTTGACATAACGAAGATTGGGGCGCCACGGTTTGTAGGCGCCCAGTAGTGATGTCGCGTTCCGGCCAAGCTGAAACGCCGCAACGTCGGCCCTGCGGCCGGAGCCCTGCTGGGCGGCCCGGTGAGCTTTCGACCCGGCCGCTTCCGTCGGCGCGGCCATGGCGGGCGGTGCCTAGAGCCGGCTCAGCAGCTCTGCCTTCTTGGCTGAGAACTCCTCTGCAGTGAGCACGCCGCGCGCGTGCAGCTCGGCCAGCCTTTCGATCGCCGCGAACACGTCCAGCCCCTGCGGCAGCCCGCTGGCCTTCGGCACAGGTGCGATGGATGTGGGCATCGGCGGCGTGGGCGCCAAGGATGGTGGCACCCCTGCCGATGCGGCGACCGGCGGCTGGCCGTCCACCGAGACCACTGGCAGGCTGTCCACGTTAACCAGCCCGTGCTGGCTGGTGAAGCTCAGCGAGCCGCTGCCGGACTGCTGCTGCGAAACGCTGTCGATGTGGTGATCCAGCGTGTCGTAGATCGTGACCCGGCCGTGCAGCTCGATGGCCAGCCGCCGCGCCTGCGCGAAGTAGGCGTAACGGACGCCGTTCTGCGCGCCACTGCTGTTGGGACGGCCCAGCCCGGGGCCCCACCAGCCGCCCGCGCCGCCGGCGGCCGGCACGAACAGGCTGGCCGTCGTCGGCTGCGTGCCATCGCCAGGCGGCTGCATGCCGGCGCTCCAGGCCGACTGCTGCTGTCCCGGCATGCTGCCGCTGCCCTGGCTCTGCGACTGGAAGCTGCCGCCGCCGTGCAGCAGCCCAGGCTGGCTGGCGACCAGGCTCGCAAGCTCGTTGCACAGGCCGTCCACACGGGCCTTGAGCGCGTGGTTGAACATGTCTGACACCATCGTCATGCCGCCGCGCATCCATTGCCCCGGGCCGCCGAACTCGGGATGTCCGAACTGCGCCATGCTGCCCTGGCCCTGCACCACGGCCCAGAGCATGGCGGTCACGGCCTCGGCGCTGAAGCCGTGGCGCCGCGCGATGTCGTCGATGGCCTGCCGGCCCTGCGGCGTGAGTTGTTGCATCCTGAACCTTTGGTGCCGTGAGGCCTGCCGCCACAGGCCGGAATCAAGCGTTTCGCGTTGCCCCTGAGCAAGTGGCGCGCCACGCCTGGGCTGCGCATGGCGGATTCAGCGCGCCAGCCCATGGCGCCGGTGCCACTCGGCCAGAGACTCGTCCGGGTAGGTGTCGAAAGTGGCGTCCTTCGGATCAGCCCGCACCTGCACCCAGGCCGGCTTGGAGCCCAGCATCATGTGCGTGAGCGACGGCGCCTCGGGCAGTGGCGTGTCGATGGCGCCGGCATGCGGATGCACCAGCGCCGGCCAGCGCGGATCCCATAGCCACAACGCCGTGCCACAGTGCTTGCAGAAATGGCGCTCGCCGCTGCTGCGGCTGCCATCTTCCATGCGTGCACGGTACACGCTGAGATGTTCGCGCCCCTGCACCTGCAGCGTGGCGTTGTCCGCGCCCAAGTTGATCGCGTAGCCGCCGGTGCCCGCGGTCTTGCGGCAGATCGAGCAATAGCAGCGCATGAAAGGCACGGGCTCGTGCGACTCCACGGAGAAGTGCACGGCGCCGCAATGGCAGGAACCTTCGAGTTGCATGGCATGACCTCCTGGCGCGGGCACTGGTCCAGCCTCGCGCAGCGGCGCCCGTGCGCCGCCCTTCCGCGGGCCGGCTCGCAGCGCCGGTGCGCAAGCCTGTTCGCACCATGTACCCGCGCATGCCATGCGCGCTGCTGCGGTTCGGCGGCATCTGTATCCAGGCGTTCGCGCCCCGTTGCGAGTCGGCCGTTCTGGGGCCGCAGCATGCGACCGCGGCGTTCAGCCGGCGCAGTTGCTGCCCTCGAACAGCTTCGCGGCGCGGCGGCGAACCTCTTGCTCCGACACGTCCTCCACGTGCGTGGCGATGTGCCACTTGTGGCCGAAGGGATCCTTCAGCCCGCCGGCGCGGTCGCCATAGAACTGGTCCGCCACCGCCATGGTCAGCGTCGCGCCCGCCTCCACGGCACGCTGGACGCAGGCGTCCACGTCGTCGACGTAAAGCATCAGGCTGCATGGGGAGCCGCCCAGGGCTTGCGGGCTGAAAGCCTGCCACTGCGGTGCTTCGTCATGCAGCATCAGTACCGAGTCGCCGATGCGAATCTCGGCGTGCATCACCGAGCCGTCCGGCGCCTGCAGCCGCATGTTTTCCTGAGCGCCAAAAGCTTGCTTGTAGAAATCAATGGCCTGTGCCGCGCCCTTGATGGTCAGGTAGGGCGTCACGGTCGAGTAGCCGTCGGGAATCTTCTTAACCGGGTTTGCCATCACGGAGTTCTCCAGGGCTGAGGACAGGCACGCCGCGCCGCACCAGCCCAAACAGGCGGCGGGGTGTCAGGGCTGTATGGATATACAGCATAGGCGTCTTTATGCCGCATGCAAGCCGGGGAGTACAGCGCGCCGGCACTTGTTTCCGGACTGATAACGGTGCCGCCGATATCGCCATGCAGGATGTGTCCCGGCTTTTCCCCGTGCCTCGCGCCGACAGCGTGGCGTACCGGGCTGGAATACGGAACGGCAGCCAGCTTCTCGCAAGAGGAACATCCGGGCTTCGTGCCTGGCCCGTGGCGGGCGAGGCGTGGCACATACCGCCCCGGGCCAATCCAGGGGCTGCCGGGGATTCAAGGCTGCCCATTGCAACTGCCCCGGTGTCCGGCCTTCACTTTTTCCTGGCCGTCGCTCGTGGATTGCAGTGCCCGGCCCGCACTGGGGGCTGCGCAGCCGAACTTCTATTTCAGGTCCAGTGCTGGGGCCGCCGGGTTGGTGCGCCAATGCCAATCCGACGTTGTCCCAGGGCCTGCGGCCGAAGAAATTCGCCCGATATTGCTTCGCGCATCTACTGCATTGCCGAGGCCGTCATGCTGAAAATCCACCAGCCGCCGGGCATCGGCCCAGGTTGCGCTCCTGCGTGCTGGAAGACAACTGGCCAGACGGAAACGGGATTGAAAGCCTTTTCCAGCGCATGGCCAAGCACTGTGGCCGCCCTGCGTCCAAGTGCGGTCGCGTGGGCATGCAGGCTGTTATTGAATGAAACCCTTGCGGAATCCCGTGGTGTGCCGCTTCGCACCTCTGGGCCTTGCAGGCGTCGAACTGGCATTGAAAGCCAAGCGTGGAAATTCGACACAATGCCGCATGGCCCAGGACACCAGGGGCATGGGCGGCAAGCCATTTGACAGCTTTTTCCCGTAAGTCTTCACGCACCGTTCGCCCAGGCTGTGGCGTGCTGGAGGTGTTATGGATTGCGGAAATCCCTGCCAAGTGTCCAGGTTATTGCGCTTGCTGGGCGTGGCCAGTGGGTGGCTGCCCACGGGCTCAATTCATGAGCCTGACGATGCGTTTTCGCCGAACCCGCTGCCCACGCGGTACGGAAGGAAGGCCGAATGCTGCGCTGCGGCAATTGGAGGCAAGGCCTGCGTCCGGGCTGATTCACCGCAGGACGCGGACTGGTTTCAAATGCTCAATGTCGGGTCGAAAGGAAGCTCAGGCCGTGGCGCGAGGGAGCCGCATCGGCCTCCAGCGCGCCCTGGGCGTAATGGTGCCGATCGAGTGCATTGGCCGCACCTTCGATCCAGCCGCCGTACCAATCCAGCGCTTCAAACGAACCCTGCACGTACGGGCACTGTTCGGCGAATATCCCGCCAGCCAGAAAGCCGGCGGTCCAGGCCCTCTTGTCCATGCTTTGCACGCTTTTCCTCCGCGTTGTTGCCAGGGTCTGCACCGGCCAGCTGGCTTCGAATGGGCATTGATTCTCCTGACCCGGCATTCCGTGCCTTGCGCGACCCTTCGCCAACGATATCGGCCGTTGCCCGGTGAACTGTTCCAGGCCTCGCTGCAATGTGTGACGGCCTGTGTATCCTTTGTCCCTGTTGCCTGGGTTCTTTGCCCTTATCATCGGGCTGAATATAATTCAAGCAGACTTTGCAAATTTTTTTCAAATGGTCAGCGGGACGTTGCATCTGCTTTGGCTCAGCGTGAAGTTTTCACGGTCAATTTTGCAAGGAACCGACAACCGTCTCCTGGGTGCATCCCGCGAGGGAAAACGTTTGGGCAGCGCCCGCAAGGCAGAGATCTTGCAACTTGTTACATGAGCATGCCAGTTCCGCCACCTGCCGGGTCTGGGGGCGACTGTCCTTGGTGGGGCGAGGGCTCAGGTGGCAGTGTCGCTCTCGGCCGTGGGCATCTGCGGCGGTCGCGGCGCTGGCGTGGTGACGAATTGTTCGGCTTCCATGGGTTGTGGCAGTACACGGGCTTTGCACTCGCCGGGGTACAGCCCGTCCCGATAATGCCTGGATGGAACCACGACTACCCAGCGCTTTTCTTCACCGGGCTTCTGAAATCGGCTTATGAGCTCATGTGCGCCCGCATTGATGGTAGGCATGGAATACGGGCAAACCGTGCGGCTGTCCCGCTGTACTTCCTTCCATATGCCCGCCAAGCAGAACGGCAATCCGTTCGCGCGCGCAATGCGCCAGTGCTCGGCAAGGCCTGATTCATAGCTCGGTCCGAAGATTGCTTGGCCCGGTATCAGGTAGAGGCGGCATGCCTTCCAGGCGGCCTTGAAACTCGGTTTCGAATCACCGTTTCGCTGCGGGCGTTGTAGGTGTGGCGCGCCACCGGGACCCGCGCACCCAGGGCGGCAACAGCTTGAACACCCCAAGCCAGGACGAGAAATGCGTTTCCATACTCCGGCCCTGCCGTGCTGAACAACGCACCGGAACCTGGATATGCCTCATTCGCGCAGCCGAAGTTGGGCTCTTCACTTTGGAGATGAACCCGAAAATTCTTTTGCGATGGCGGTTCATGGTTCGCGCACATTGTGGCATTATCCGCTCCGCGCAAGCCCGAAGGAGATACGGGCCGGACACCGGAAAGTTCCAGGCCAGTTCAAGGCACCGTTCCAGGAACCTGTTCCACGTATCACCCACCGGGCTTGTCGTTACAGATCAGAAATGTCCCAGACATTCAACGAAGGTGCAAAGCGTATGGCAAACATCCAAGACCTCCTCAAGCAGCGCGAAGAACTCGAGCGTCAGATCAAGCAACTGCAGGAGAACTCTCGTGCGGAAGCCATCAACACCATCAAGGAGTTGATGGCGCAGAACAATCTGACCATCGAGGACCTGTCCTCCAGCTCCCGCAGCGGCAAGAAGGAATCCGGTGGCAAGACCGGTACCGTGGCTCCCAAATATCGCGACCCGGCTTCCGGCAAGACCTGGACCGGCCGCGGCCTGAAGCCGAAATGGGTCACCGAAGCCCTGGAAAGCGGCAAGACGCTGGACGACCTGGCCATCAAGGCCTGACGCTCGAGGTTCAAGCCTGAATTACCCGCGGCCTACACCGGCCGTGTTGACAGCCCCGCCTCGGCGGGGTTTTTTGCTTTCGGTCGCACATTTCAGGCGCAGCGTGCATGGATTTGTTCGCGCCGACGCTGCAATTGCTCACTCCGAGCCGCCGCCAAGCAGGCCTATTACCGGGTGTCAAGAATCGGTGCAGAACGCGTGCTCCATACCCGGGCACCGCAGCGGGATTTGGGCCAAAACGCGACATCGCTGGCGGAACCGGCGGCCAGGACTGCGAAAATCCGTTCCCTGCCGGCAGCGGGCCGGCGGCGCGTGTGAAGAAACTGGTTGAGGGAGGTCGGCCTCATGAGCGCCGAAATCGGCACAGGGTTGCTGGTGTTGCACGGCAACCGGCTGGAGTTGCTCAAGGAGGCGGTGGTGGACTGGCTGCAGCGCCAGCCCCTGGCGCCGTTGGAGGCCGAGGTGTTCCTGGTCCAGAGCAACGGCGTGGCCGAGTGGCTCAAGATGGCCCTGGCCCAGGCGCGCGGCGTCTGCGCCGCGGCCCGGGTGGAACTGCCGGCGCGCTTCCTGTGGCGCAGCTACCGCCAGGTGCTGGGACGCGCCTCGGTACCGTCGCTCTCGCCGCTGGACGAGATTCCGCTGACCTGGCGTCTGATGCGGCTGCTGCCGCGCCAGCTCGAACGCCCCGAATTTGCCCCCCTCGCCCGCTTCCTCGACGGCGGCGACGTGGCGCGGCGGCTGCAGCTCGCGCGGCGCCTGGCCGACCTGTTCGACCAGTACCAGGTCTACCGCGCCGACTGGCTGGAGACCTGGGCCGCGGGCCGCGACGAGCTGCGCCGCGCCGACGGCGAGGCCGTGACGCTGGCCGAGGACCAGCGCTGGCAGCCGCTGCTGTGGCGCGAGCTGCTGCAGGAGCTCAGCGACGACGAGCGCCTGGTGGTGCGCCCTGCGATCCACAACCGTTTCCTGGCCGCGCTGGAATCCGGCGCCGCGCCGCGCAGCCCGGTGGCGCGCCGCGTGGTGGTGTTCGGCATGTCGCAGCTGCCGATGCAGATGATGCAGGCGCTGCACGCCCTCTCGCGCCACACCCAGGTGCTGCTGGCGGTGGTCAACCCCTGCCAGTACCACTGGGCCGACATCATCGACGGCCGCGAGCTGCTGCAGATGCAGCGCCGGCGTTTCCAGCACCGCGCGGAGCGCGACCTGGCCGCCGTGTCCCTGGAAGAGATGCACGCCCACGCCCACCCGCTGCTGGCCGCCTGGGGGCGCCAGGGCCGCGACTTCGTGCGCCAGCTCGACGCCTTCGACGCCCACGCCCTGGGCCACGAGACCACGCTGCCGCGCATCGACCTGTTCGACACCGAGACCCCGTCCGACGCCCCGCTGCTGGCGCAGGTGCAGGCCGCCATCCGCGACCTGCTGCCGCTGGCCGAGCACGCCAAGTTGCCGCCCGCGGCGTCCGACCGCTCCATCGTCTTTCACGTCGCGCACAGCGCGCAGCGCGAGGTGGAGGTGCTGCATGACGAGCTGCTGGCGCTGCTGGCCGAGCCGCCGGGCGGCAAGCCGCTGCGCCCGCGCGACATCCTGGTGATGGTGCCGGACATCGACCGCTTCGCGCCCTGCATCCGCGCCGTGTTCGGCCAGTACGGGCCGGGCGATCCGCGCCACGTGCCCTACGGCATCGCCGACCTGCAGCAGCGCGGCCACGTGCCGCTGTTCGTGGCGCTGGAGTGGCTGCTGCGGCTGCCGCAGCAGCGCTGCCGCCTCACCGAGATCCGCGACCTGCTGGACGTGCCCGCGCTGGCGCAACGCTTCGACGTGGGTGATGACGAGCTGCCGCGCATCGCGCAGTGGCTCAGCGGCGCGGGCGTGCGCTGGGGCCTGGACGAGAAGCACCGCGCCGCGCTGGGCCTGGGCGCCTGCGGGGCGCAGAACACCTGGGTCTTCGGCCTGCGCCGCATGCTGCTGGGCTACGCCGCGGGCGACGGCGCGGCCTGGGCCGGGATCGAGGCCTACGGCGAGGTCGGCGGCCTGGAGGCGGCCGGCGCCGGCTCGTTGGCAGTGCTGGTGGATGAGCTGCACCGCTGGCACGAGGTGGCCGCCACGCCCGCCACGCCGGCGCAGTGGGGCGAGCGCGCCCGCGCGCTGCTGGAGAGCTTCTTCGAGGCCACGGACGAGGCCGAGCGCCAGCAGCTGGCGCTGCTGCAGGAGGCGCTGGAAGGCTGGCTGGAGGCGGCGCAGGCCGGCGGCTTCGAGGAAGCCATCCCGCTGGAGGTGCTGCGCGAGGGTTGGCTCACCGGGCTGGACGAGCCCACGCTGCGCCGGCGCTTCCTCGACGGCGGCGTCACTTTCTGCACCCTGATGCCCATGCGCTCCATTCCGTTCGAGGTGGTGTGCCTGCTGGGCATGAACGACGGCGACTACCCGCGCCGCACGCACCGTGCCGATTTCGACCTCATGGCCCTGCCCGGCCAGCGCCGCCCCGGCGACCGTTCGCGCCGCGACGACGACCGCTACCTGATGCTGGAGGCACTGCTGTCGGCGCGGCGGCGGCTGTACATCAGCTGGAGCGGGCGCAGCGTGCGCGACAACAGCGAGCAGCCGCCCTCGGTGCTGGTGTCCCAGCTGCGCGACTACCTGGATGCGGGCTGGGGCGAGGACCTGTGCAGGAAACGCCTCACCACCGAGCACCCGCTGCAGCCCTTCAGCCGGCGCTATTTCGAAGCCGGCGCGGCGCTGCGCACCTGGGCACGCGAATGGCGCGCCGCGCACCACGCGGGCGAGGCAGCGCCGGCCGAGGCCGAGCTGCCGCGCTTCGAGGCCGAAACGCAGCTGCTCACCATCCAGCGCCTGGCGGCTTTCCTGAAGAACCCGGTGTCGGACTATTTCGTGCGCCGCCTGGGCGTGAGCTTCGACGAGGGCGAGCCGCCCGGCGAGGACGACGAGCCCTTCGGACTCAACGGGCTGGAGGCCTGGACGCTGATCGGCGAGCTGCTGGCGGACGCGCACCGCTGCACGCCGGAGGAGATCGAGCGCCGCGCTCGGCGCATCCAGCGTAGCGGCCGGCTGCCCATGAACGCCATCGGCGAGCGCCAGCGCCAGGCGCTGCTGGCCCCGGCGCAGTGGATGCACCGCCAGTGGCTGAAATTGCAACGCGAGTTCGCGCAGGCCGCGCCCAAGGAAGCCGTGGCCTTCGAGCACGAGGGTGTGCGGCTGGAGGACTGGCTCACCGAGCTGCGCCAGGGCGACGGCGGCCCGGTGCTCTTGAAACTCTCGCCCAGCGTGCTGCAGCGCGAGGGCCAGGCGCGCGCCGACAAGTTCATCGAGGACTGGGTGCGGCACGTGGTGGCCAGTGCCTGCGGCGTGGCGCTGCAGGCGCGCATCGTCTCGCGCGACGCGGTGCTGGCGCTGCAGCCGCTGCCGCAAGAGGCCGCACAGGAGACGCTGCGCACGCTGCTGGCCCTGTGGCGCCAGGGTATGGAAAGCCCCCTGCCGCTGGCCTGCCGCACCGCGCTGGCCTTCGTGACCGACGGCAAGGCGCAGGAGGTGTACGAGGGCGGCGGCTTCAGCCCCGTCAGCCCCGAGGGGGAGGAGCCCTGCCTGGCACGGCTGTACCCGGACTTCGAGACGCTCACGCGCGACGGCCGCTTCCAGGAGTTCGCGCCGCAGCTCTACGGCCCGCTGGTGTCGTGGGCCGGTTCCGGCGTGAGGGTGCTGGCGCAGGCTGGCGCCGGGGAGGCGGGCGATGAGTGAGATCCTCGACCCGCTGCGCCTGCCCCTCTGGGGCAGCCGCCTGATCGAAGCCAGTGCCGGCACGGGCAAGACCTACACCATCGCGGCGCTGTACCTGCGCCTGGTGCTGGGCCATGGCGGCGAGGACGGCGCCTTCCACCGCCCCCTGCTGCCCAGCGAGATCCTGGTGATGACGTTCACGCGCGCCGCCACGCGCGAGCTGTCGGACCGCATCCGCGCGCGGCTGTGCGAGGCGGCGCGCTGCTTCCGCGGCGAGCTGGCGCCCAAGGCGGGCGACGTGCTGCTGCGCGAGCTGTTGGCGTCCTACGCGGAGGGGCCGGAGCGCACGCGTGCGGCCTGGCGCCTGGCCTGCGCCGCCGAGGCCATGGACGACGCGGCGGTGCACACCATCGACGCCTGGTGCCAGCGCATGCTGCGCGAGCACGCCTTCGACAGCCGCAACCTCTTCGACGAGGAGCTGCTGGCCGACGAGAGCCGGCTGCAGGAGGAGGCGGTGCGCGACTACTGGCGCCAGCAGGTCTATCCGCTGGACGACACGGCGCTGGACGCCGTTTTCGAGCTCTGGCCCGACGTGGGCGCGCTGCAAGCCGACGTGTCGGCGCTGGTGCCGCGCATTGGCGCGGGCGACGCGGCGCCGCCGGCGCTGGGTGAGCTGTGCGCCCGCGTGCTGGCCGAGCAGATGAAGCACCTGCAGCGGCTCAAGCAAGGTTGGCCGGAGAAGGTGCAGGCGCTGCGCGAGTGGTTCAGCGAGCAGCAGGCGCGCAAGGTCTGCCTGCTGGACCGGCGCAAGCTGCAGCCGCGCTACTACGAGCCCTGGCTGGACGCGTTGGAGGCCTGGGCCCTGGCGCCGGGCCAGCTGATGCCGGCGTTGGGCGACAAGGGCCGCGTGCGCTTGTCGGTCCAGGGCATGCGCGAAGCCGTCAAGCCCGAGTTGGCGCTGCCGCCGGAGTTCGAGGCCATCGACCAGCTGTACGAGGCGCTGGTCGCGCTGCCCGACCTGAAGGCGCAGCTGCGCCGCCACGCCGCCCAGTGCATCGCGCGGCGCCTGGCGGAGCTCAAGACCCAGGCCGGGGCTTACGGCTTCGCCGACATGCTGGTGCGGCTGGACGTGGCGCTGCACGACGACGGCGCGGGCGAGCGGCTGCGCGAGCGCATCCTGTCGCAGTACCCGGTGGCGCTGGTGGACGAGTTCCAGGACACCTCGCCGCTGCAGTACCGCATCTTCGACCGGCTCTACCGCACGGCCGCGTGCGAGCGCCAGAGCGCGCTGCTGCTCATCGGCGACCCCAAGCAGTCGATCTACGCCTTCCGCGGCGCCGACATCCACAGCTACCTGGGCGCGCGCCGCGCCACCGCCGGGCGGCACTACGTGCTGGGCACCAACCACCGCTCCACGCAGGCGCTGGTGCGGGCGGTCAATCAGCTGTTCGAGCAGGCGGAGGCGCGCCAGGGCGGTGCGGGAGCCTTCCTGTTCCGCGCCGGCGCCGACAACCCGTTGCCCTTCCAGCCGGTGGACGCGCGTGGGCGGGAGGAGCGTTTCATCTGCGGCGCGGGCGAGGTGCCGGCGCTGTCGCTGCATGTGGACGCCGAGCTGGGCAACGCCGAGAGCCACCGCCAGCGCGCGGCCGAGCGCTGCGCCGAAGGCATCGTCACGCTGCTCAACGACCCGCGCGCGGGCTTCGAGCATCCGCAGGACGGTTTCAAGCGGCTGCGCCCGGCGGACATCGCGGTGCTGGTGCGCACCGGCGTGGAGGCGGAGAGCGTGCGGCGCGAGCTGCGCCGGCGCGAGATCGCCTCGGTCTATCTTTCTGACAAGGATTCCGTCTTCGCCAGCGCCGAGGCGCGCGACCTGCTGCGCTGGCTGCGCGCGGTGGCGGCGCCGCTGGACATGCGGCTGGCGCGCGCGGCCTACGCCACCTCGCTGGTGAACCTGAGCCTGGCGGAGCTGGCCCGGCTCGCGGTGGACGACGAGGCCTGGGAGGAGCGGCTGGAGACGCTGCGCGAGCTGCGCTCGGTGTGGGAGCGCCAGGGCGTGCTGACCATGCTGCGCCAGACGCTGCACCGCTTGGCGCTGCCGGCGCGCTGGCTCACGGCGCCCGATGGCGAGCGGCGGCTGACCAACGTGCTGCACATCGCCGAGCTGCTGCAGGCAGCCAGCGCGCAGCTCGACGGCGAGCAGGCGCTGGTGCGCTGGTTCACCGAGCAGATCGAGAGCGAGGACGCGGCCGAGGGCGACGAGCGCATCGTGCGGCTGGAGAGCGACGCCGACCTGGTGAAGGTGGTGACGATCCACAAGTCCAAGGGCCTGGAGTACCCGCTGGTGTTCCTGCCCTTCGCCTGCGACTTCAGGCCGGTGGACAAGCGCGGGCGCAGCTTCATCGAGCTCATTGGCGAGGACGGCACGCGGCAGCTGAGCTTCGACTTGAGCGCTGAAGCGCTGGAGCAAGGCGACCGCGACCGGCTGCGCGAGGACCTGCGGCTGCTGTACGTCGCGCTCACCCGTGCCCGCCATGCGCTGTGGGTGGGCATCGCGGCGCTGAAGAAGGGACAGGCGAAGAGCTGCGTGCTGCACCGCAGTGCCTTCGGCCAGCTGCTGGGCGGGGGCGAAGCCATCGCCGAAGGCGAGATCCTGGCGCGGCTGCGCAGCGCCTGCGGCGAATGCGCCGCCATCGCGGTGCTGGAGGCCCAGCCCGCCTGCGCCGCCACGCCGCTGCTGCCGCGCGACGACGCGCCGGCGCTGCAGCCGGGGGCGGAGTACGCGGCGCGTTTCGAGCGCGACTGGAGCATCGGCAGCTTCAGCAAGCTGGTGAAACACCTGCCGGCGCTGCCGCTGGAGCGGCTGGAAGACGCGCCGGTGCGTGAGAGCGACGAGTTCCAGGAGGGGCAGCCGACGCTGCCGCCGGCCTCGGGCCTGGCCTGGCACCGCTTCCCGCGCGGCAGCTTCGCGGGCAACTTCCTCCACGACCAGCTCGAATGGCTCGCCGGCGAGGATTTCAACCTGGCGGACGAGACGGTACGCGAGCAGCTGAAGCGCCGCTGCGAGCGCCAGGGCTGGGGCAACCGCGCCGACGAGGTGCTGGCATGGCTGTCTGAAGCGGTGCAGGTGGCGCTGCCGCCGCTGGGCGTGCCGCTGTCGGGGCTGCGCGGCACGCTACCGGAGATGGAGTTCTGGCTGCCCAGCCAGGGGCTGGACGCGGCGCGGGTGGACGCGCTGTGCCGGGAGCACCTGCTGCCCGGGTGCGAGCGCCCGGCGCTGCCGCAGCGCCGGCTGCGCGGGATGCTGATGGGCTTCGCGGACCTGGTGTTCGAGCACGAGGGGCGCTACTGGGTGCTGGACTACAAGTCCAACGCGCTGGGCGCCACGGACCTTGCCTACGGCCAGAGCGCGATGGAAGCCGCGATGGCGGCGCACCGCTACGACGTGCAGGCCGCGCTGTACCTGCTAGCGCTGCACCGGCAGCTGCGCTCGCGCCTGGGCGAGGACTACGACCCGGCCGAGCACCTGGGCGGCGCGCTGTACTTCTTCCTGCGCGGCATCGGCCACGCGCAGCGCGGCTGCCTGCTGGTGCCGCCGGCGCTGGAGCTGCTGGAGGCGCTGGATGCGGCGCTGGGGGCGGATGAGGAGACCCACTTGTGAAACCGCGCAAAGACGTGGACACCCTGGACTGGATCGACGCGATGGAGCGCCTGAGCGCGCAGGACATGCTGGATGAGCTGCTGCGCTGGGCGCGCGCGGGCTCAATCCGGCACCTCGACGCCGCCGTCGCGCGCTTCGCGCTGGAACTGGTCCCTGACGCCCCTCCCCTCGTGCTGCTGTGTGGCGCGCTGGTGGCGCACATGGAGAGCCGCGGCCACAGCTGCCTGCTGCTGCAGGAGCTGCACGCGCGTCCGCATGAGCTGCTGGGCTGGAGCGCCGACCAGCAGCAGGCACTGGCG